>JAHDSE010000111.1 GCA_018432955.1 Syntrophomonadaceae bacterium | reverse complement strand
TGGTGCTTGCAGGCCTGGAAAAAGAGAGATTGCTTTTCTTGCTTTGCTACAAGACATATAGTAGAATGAATTTGCTTGGGAGGTGTTGTTATTGTTACAGGAGAGCCAGGATTATTACCGTGAGATGCCTCTTTTACCATTAAGAGGCGTTTTGGTTTTTCCATATACTGTTATACATTTGGATGTTGGCCGTAAAAAATCCATTAATGCCATAGAAGAAGCCATGCTTGAATCCAAGGAGATATTTCTCTCCACCCAAAAGGAAGCTCAAACAGATGAACCTGCTGAAGACGATATTTATTCGGTGGGAACTGTTGCAGAAATCCGGCAAATACTTAAAATGCCAGGTGGTACCATGCGGGTTTTGGTAGAGGGACTTTACCGGGCTGAAATCCAGGATTATGTTTTTTATGAACCTTATATAAAAGTCAAGATAGAAGAGTACCGGAATGATGAGTCTGAAAAAAATGCTGAGACTGAGGCATTGATGAGAACTCTGGTTACACAATTTGAACAATATGTACGAATGAGTAAAAAAATTCCTCCGGAAACTGTTGTATCAGTAGTAGCCATTGAAGAACCGGGAAGACTGGCGGATGTTATTGCTTCCCATCTCTCTCTGCGAATAAATGAAAAACAAAATATACTGGAAGCCCAAACCGTAAGCAAACGGCTGGAATATCTCTGTGAACTGCTGGCCAAGGAAATGGAAGTACTGGAATTAGAGAGAAAGATCAATATCAGGGTCAGAAAACAGATGGAAAAAACGCAAAAAGAATACTATTTACGCGAGCAGATGAAAGCTATCCAGAAAGAGCTGGGAGAAAAGGATGAGCGCAGTAATGAAGTAGAGGATTTCAAGAAGCGTATTCAAAAGGCCAAGTTACCTAAAGAAGCCGAAGAGAAGGCATTCAAGGAACTGGAAAGGCTGGAAAAGATGCCGCCTATGGTCGCTGAAGCCGTTGTAGTAAGGAATTATCTGGACTGGATGCTTTCTCTGCCCTGGTCTGTGGAAAGCAGAGATCGCCTTGATTTGAAAGTAGCTGAAACCATACTCGAGGAAGACCATTATGGTCTTCATAAACCGAAGGAAAGGATACTTGAGTATCTGGCCATCCGTAAGCTGGCCAAAAAAATGAAGGGGCCAATTTTATGCCTGGTAGGGCCTCCCGGAGTGGGGAAAACTTCTCTTGGCAAGTCGGTAGCTCGTTCACTGGGTCGCAAGTTTGTACGTATGTCTCTGGGGGGTATCCGGGATGAAGCTGAAATCAGGGGGCACCGCAGGACCTATGTGGGTTCCATGCCTGGAAGAATCCTTCAGGGTATGAAGCAAGCTGGTTCTAAAAACCCGGTTTTTCTTCTGGATGAAATAGATAAGATGACCATGGACTTCAGAGGGGATCCGGCTTCGGCTCTTCTGGAGGTGCTTGATCCTGAACAGAATTATACATTCAGTGATCACTATCTTGAGATAGCTTTTGATCTTTCCAAAGTAATGTTTATAACTACGGCTAATTCAGCTTATAATATCCCCAGACCACTGCTGGACAGAATGGAGATCATAGAAATTGGTGGTTATACTGAAGAAGACAAAGTGCATATTGCCACGGGTTATCTGGTCCCCAAGCAGATAACGGAACACGGTTTAAAAGAAAGCAACATCAGCTTTTCTGAAGGGGCATTGAGAAAGATTATCCGTGAATATACCCGTGAGGCCGGGGTCAGGAATCTTGAAAGAGAGATAGCTTCTGTTTGCAGGAAAGTAGCCCGTAAGGTTGTCGAAGACAAGAATACCTGTATCAATGTTACAGCCAATAATACGCCTAAGTTTCTGGGTATAAAAAAATACCGCTTTGGTGTTGCTGATGAGAAAAATCAGGTAGGAGTAGCCACCGGTCTGGCCTGGACTGAGGTGGGAGGAGATATTCTTTCTATAGAGGTTGCTCTGCTTAAAGGAAAAGGAAAGCTGACTCTGACCGGTAAACTGGGTGACGTTATGAAAGAATCAGCCCAGACAGCCATGACTTATGTGCGCTCAAAAGCTGATGAATTGGGCATAGATACTGAAATTTGGGAGAAATATGATGTACATGTGCACGTTCCCGAGGGAGCTATTCCGAAAGATGGCCCTTCTGCCGGTATTACTATTGCAGTAGCTCTGGCATCGGCGATGACAGGCACCCCGGTAAAGAAAAATGTGGCGATGACCGGAGAAATTACCCTCAGGGGAAGAGTGCTTCCCATAGGCGGATTGAAGGAAAAGGTTCTGGCAGCTCACCGGGCGGGAATAGATACTGTTTTAATTCCTGTAGACAATAAAAAGGATCTGCCTGACATTCCAGCTAATGTAAAAAAGAAAATGCGTTTTGTTATTGTCAGTCATATGGATGAAGTTTTGACAGAGACGCTGGTGCAGCCAGAATAGAAAGAGGTCTTCAGGACTAAGAACCAGGGTGAAGGAATAAGCCTGAGCTTATTCCTTAAGCTTTTGTTCCAAAAACAAACTCTGGCATAAAGGGTGATTTTTTTGATAATAAAACAGGCTGAATTCAAAGGAGTATTTTTTGATATCAAGCAGCTTCCTGCCGAAAATTTTCCAGAAATAGCCCTGGTAGGGCGTTCCAATGTTGGCAAATCATCATTGATAAACCGCATGGTAAACCGTAAAAACCTGGCTAAATCCAGTTCTACACCGGGGAAAACCCGGAGTATTAATTATTACTTGATTAATGGACAATGGCACCTGGTAGATTTGCCCGGTTATGGCTATGCCAAGGTATCGAAAAGTGAAAGACAAAAATGGGGCCGTATGATCGAGAGATACTTGCAGGAGCGTATACAATTAAGAGGAGTTATACAGCTGTTGGACATAAGGCATACACCAGGTGAAAATGACCTTATGATGAATGAGTGGCTGTTACATTATGAAATTCCGGTTTTGCTGATTGCTACCAAAGCGGACAAAGTTTCCCGGGGTGCCCGGCAAAAGCATATTGCAGCAATACGCCATGCTATGACCTTGCAGACAGAAGAACTGCCGCTTTGCTTTTCGGCTCAGACCGGAGAAGGTGTAGAAGAACTAAAGGCAGCTATATCAGAGGTTCTGGAGATATCCTGAGTTTCATGTATGTTATTAGTTCCTGTTCCTCAGGATTTGAAAGCGATTCTTCAAACCTATTCAGTAAATTCATCAATTGTTCCTGTCCTTTGTCCTCTTTCAGTATTTCTTCAGGTGTTTTATTGCCCAGTTCTTCATGCACAGTAGTCAACCATCTTTCTGTTTCCTGGTCTTTGAGTACAGTAAACCATAAATCAGAGACTTCGAGCATTGGGGGGGCTTGCCTGAACAGGCTGTTTACCTTGATATGCTCTTTCCCGGGCAGAATAGTATTGATGAATTCTCTTAATTGCAAAACATCCTGCAATGTGTCAGCGCAAATAAGCAGGTGTTCAGCACTCACAGCGATTCTTACATAACCATGGCACTCCCCGGATGGTGCATACCATTGGACCCCGTCTGTTTTATGAATAAAAGTGTATTCCTTATTCATGGATAGTTCGTCCAGCAGCCTGAGCCTGTTGTTTTCATCAATAGATATTGCCCGTATATCATTCAGGTTCATGAAGGTTTTTTTCAAGGCATGGTCGAAAATGCCATAGATTATTTCCCCCTGGCCTTTTAAAAGGCTTATGGTATCCCGGTCCTTAAGTTCCTTGAGGTAAGCAAAGTGCTCTTGAACAAAATCCTTTTGCCGGGACTCATTTTCCAGAAGAAGAACCATGCCGGAAAAAATGTGGCCTTCAGGGACATTGAGCAGACGTCCCAGAAGAATAATTTCCTTTTCTTTGTCCCCGGCATCAAAAGCCTCTTTGAGTATAACCCTGTATTCATGGCCTGAGAAAAGATCCTTGAGCTGCATATAATTATCATTTGAACTCAGGAATTGATAAACAGAAAGATAGGATTCATTCAGAGCTTCGAGGCAATTTCTGAGTGCGGTTTCCATGAAAGCCCCGTTTTCTTCCAGGTAACGCCTCCCCGGGCTTTTACCGTTAATTTCATAATCAAACCATAAGCAATCGGAAAAAAATGATTCATGTTCGGGTGGAAGGATCTTGTCTACACTGAAAAAGAGAAAACGCCTTTGCATATCCCTTCTTAATTTTTTGATTTCCTTTTTATAATATTCATCGAGTTTGATTTTAACTGCAGACATAAGCTGGTTGTGACGTTCAAAGGGATCGAGGCTGAAGTTTACAATACCTTCCAGGCGGCCACAGCATTTTTTATATTTTTTACCACTCCCACAGGGACAGAGATCGTTGCGTCCGATTTTCTTATTGTTCACTTGTTTCTACCTCCAGATTATATTAAGAATTATGTTTTTAATTAAGCATGTTCAATTGACCAGTATATTCAGAAAATCCATTCTTAGCTTAGCACAAGGCAATAGCTGAGAACAAGATTGACCAGGAGAGAATAAAATTTTGAATTTTTAATTCTTAATATGTAATTATGTGTACACCAGGAAATCAGAAGGTGTAATTTACCACCCCTCACCTCACCCCTTACGCCTTACTCCTTACCCCAATGAATAATATCTTTATTAAAAACTTGCACTGCTTAAAGTATTTTAAGTACAATTTAGATTGTATAATCGGCTGAAAAATTGTTATGAAGATAAACGATATTTGCGCCTGGCGCTGAAGGAGGTAAATAATTAAATGTCAACTACAAATAATTTGCCCAGTGTATATGAATCAGGAACTGTAGAAGGCAAATGGTATGAATACTGGAAGAAGCAGAACTATTTTGCACCTTCTGATGATAAGGGAAAAGAAGCTTTTTCCATCGTTATGCCCCCTCCAAATGTTACCGGTTCTCTGCACTTGGGGCATGCCCTGGATAACACCCTGCAGGATATTCTTGCCCGCTGGCGCAGAATGCAGGGCTATAATACCCTGTGGCTCCCAGGCACTGACCATGCAGGAATAGCTACCCAGGCGAAGGTGGAGGAGTCACTTGCCCGGGAAGGCTTAAGCAAAAACCAGCTGGGCAGGGAAAAATTCCTGGAAAGGGTCTGGGAATGGAAGCATCTTTATGGGGGAAGGATTACCAATCAGCTTAGTCTGCTGGGATCTTCCTGCGACTGGACACGAGAGAGGTTTACCATGGACGAGGGCTGTTCCCGGGCGGTTAGAGAGGTATTTGTCAATCTCTATGAAAAAGGTCTGATATATCAGGGCGATTACATAATAAACTGGTGTCCCCGCTGTAATACGGCTATATCTGATATAGAAGTTGAACATGAGGAAACTGATGGGAGTCTCTGGCATATTAAATATCCACTGGAAGATAGTGAAGAATATCTGGTAGTAGCCACTACCAGGCCGGAAACTATGCTTGGAGATACGGGGGTAGCTGTTCATCCAGATGATGAGAGGTATCTCCATTTAATTGGGAAGAATGTTGTGCTTCCGCTTATGAACCGCTTAATTCCGGTATTTGCTGATGAGTATGTCGATCGTGAATTTGGAACCGGTGCGGTTAAAGTAACACCGGCGCATGACCCCAATGATTTTGAGATGGGTTTGAGGCATGATTTAAAACAGATTGTTGTTATGGATAACCAGGCAGTTATGAATGAAAATGCCGGTATTTACCAGGGCAAAGGTCGCTATGAGTGTCGAAAGGAAGTAGTAAAAGACCTGAAAAAACTAGGACTTTTACTGAAAGAAGAGGAACATAGGCATGCAGTTGGACACTGCCAGCGTTGTGAAACAGTTATTGAACCCCTGATATCCAAACAGTGGTTTGTAAAAATGAAACCTCTCGCTCAACCGGCTATTAAGAAGGTTCTGGATGGAGAAATTAGGTTTGTCCCGGAACGCTTTACCAAAATATATATTAACTGGATGGAAAACATCAGGGACTGGTGTATTTCAAGACAATTATGGTGGGGACACCGTATTCCCGTCTGGTATTGCCAGGAATGCGGAGAAACCATTTGCAGCAAAGATGACCCTGAAAAATGCCCCCGCTGTGAATCTATTGATTTGAAACAGGATGAAGATGTACTGGATACCTGGTTCAGCAGTGCATTATGGCCTTTTTCAACCATGGGATGGCCTGAAAGGACTCGAGACCTGGAATGTTTCTATCCTACATCAGTGCTGGTTACCGGCAGGGATATAATTTTCTTCTGGGTAGCACGGATGATTTTTTCCGGTATTGAACATACTGGAGAGGTGCCTTTCCGCTTTGTGAATATACATGGGCTGATACTGGACGGGAAGGGACGGAAAATGAGCAAATCCCTGGGTAATGGAATCGATCCTATAGAAGTCATTGAACAATATGGAGCTGACACCCTGAGATTTTCAATGATTACCGGGGTTACACCGGGAAACGATGTTCGCTTTAACTGGGAAAAGGTTGAGAATACCAGGAATTTTGCCAATAAAATATGGAATGCTTCACGTTTTGTTATCATGAATCTGAAGGATTATGAAAAAATCGATATTGACCATGCTGAATTAAGCCTGGTTGATCGTTGGATAATATCGCGTTTGGCCGAAAAGGCCGATGAGATCACTGTTCTTATGGAAAGGTATGATTTAGGGGAAGCTGCCAAAAGACTCTACGAGTTTATCTGGGATGAGTTCTGCGACTGGTACATTGAACTGGCTAAACCGCGTCTGTTTAACCCACAGAATCCAAGGGAAAGACTAGTGGTGCAGAATGTTCTCAAGGATGTGCTTATGGATATTCTCAGGCTCATGCATCCTTTTATGCCTTTTATTACTGAGGAGATATACCATTATCTTCCCGGACATAACGATAGTATTATGCTTGATTCCTGGCCGCTTTATGATGAAAACCAATGTAATCTGCAGGCAGTTGAACAAATGCAGGATATTATGAATGTAATCAGAGCATTGAGAAACATAAGGGCTGAATTCAACATTTCACCCGGTTCTCCTATAAAATCCATAATTGTTGTAAACGATGATAGCAAACGGGAGCCCTTTAGCCTTAATCAGAATTATATCAAGGCCATGGCCAATGTTAATGAGCTGGAGATTGAGAAAGAATTGGACACGAAGCCTGGACAATCAGTATCTGCGCTGAGTTCGGTGGCAGAGGTATATGTTCCTTTGGAGGGGCTTATTGACATAGAAAAAGAAGTACAGAGGCTGCTCAAAGAACTGAATAATACTGAAAATGCCTTGCAAAAGTCTGGGAATAAATTGAATAATGAAAAATTCCTGGCAAAGGCTCCGCGAGAAGTAATTGAGAAAGAAAGAAACAAGGAGAAGGAAGCCAGGAATAAAAAGGAGGGAATCCAGCAACGCTTGGAGATATTGAAAAACAAATAATAAAAAGCCTGGATAGAATGAGTGCTCCGGGAATTATTCCGGGACTTGAACGTATTGAGCGTTTGCTTGCGGGCATGGGCAACCCGGAAAGGGATATTGATTATGTTCATATTGCCGGGACCAATGGCAAGGGTTCGGTTTCTGTCTTGATCAGCAGCCTCTTAAAGGAGGCTGGTTATCGGGTGGGGCAGTTTACTTCACCCCATTTACATTCATATCTGGAGAGAATAACTGTAAGTGGAGCAGAAATAGATGGTACGGTATTTCTTGAATATCTTGAGAAGATTGGGAAAGTAATAGCTGCTATGGAGGAAGAAGGATTTAGCAGGCCAAGTGAATTTGAAATACTTACTGCGCTGGCGTTTCAATATTTTCGGGATAAAGAGGTAGATATTGCAGTACTGGAAGTGGGGATGGGAGGCTTATATGATTCAAGCAATGTAATAACGCCTCTATTATCAATAATTACCAGCATTGATTATGATCACACTGCTTTTTTAGGAAAAAGTCTGCAGGAGATTGCCTTTAATAAAGCTGGCATAATTAAAAATGGAATACCGGTAATAATTGGTCCAATGGAAAAAGAAGCCTTTAAAGTAATCAGCAACAGGGCTAAACTGCAAGAATCGACTCTTTACTCCAGCCAGTTGCTAAGTGTGAACCGGAAGGCTTTTTCAGGACTATCCGGTCAGTTTATAGACATTTCTTATGAAGACAAGTACTTGTCTGGGCTCTTTTTTTCTTTGCTGGGAGATTATCAGCTGAAAAATCTGGCTATTGCACTGCAGGCTATTTTTCACTTGAGAAAAAGCAGGTTTTTTGTCTCTGATAATCATATCAGAGAGACCTTGAGAAAGGTCAGTATTCCGGGAAGAATGGAAATCTTCAGTAAGGAGCCCCCGGTAGTCTTTGATCTTGCTCATAATCCTCATGCAGCAAGAGCTCTGGCATCTTCTTTACACAATTTCTTCCCTGAAAATAAGGGGATAATGGTTGTGGGGCTACTCGATGACAAGGATGCCAGCGAGTTTTTAAAAGAACTGGGAAAACAGTGCCGCAGTTGCGTGGTTACCAGACCTGAAAGCCCAAGAGCAGAGGAATGGCAGAGGGTAATGCCAATATGGAATAGACTCTTTCCACAAAAGGAAGTATTTGAGAAGGAAAGCATTGAAAGAGCTGTGGAAAAGGGACTGAGTTTAATGCAAAAGGATGAATATCTGCTGGTTACCGGGTCTTTTTATGTTCTGGACAGGGCGCGCAGATATTATGTTACGAAGTCTTAAAATATTGTTTACATATTCTTAACACAGAGTCAAAGTTATTATTTGTTATAATTAAGCCAAAGAGTTATGTATATTGTATTCTTGAGGAGGTATTGCAGTGGTTTTTAAACTAAAGCCACGGGATGAACGATTTTTTAGCTATTTTGAAGAGCTTGCGGAAGCTATTTGTACGGCCTCCGGCGCATTGGAGAAATTCTCCAGAAGACCTCTTGATCCTGAAGGAAACCTGGAGCTGTTGACCAGGCTGGAAGAAAAGGGGGATGAAATTTTATCCGAAGTTATGAAGAAAATTAATAGTTCCTTTATAACTCCTTTTGATCGTGAAGATATTCTTCTATTATCAAGGGAATTGAACAATGTGCTTGATCACATACAGGGGACTATGGAAAAATTTGTTTTGTACAAAGCCCAACCTCCGGAAAATGCGGAATATATTGTAAAACTAATTGCAGTTTTGTATACAGCGTCCCTGGAAATAAAAGACTGTGTACAGAAACTGCCTGATGTAAGAAACTGGCACAGTGATATTCTGGAATCCTGTGAAAAAATTCGTGCTTGTGAACATGAGGGTGATTTCCTGTATCGTACAGGGATCGCCCTTCTTTTCGAAAACACCAAAAATGTGGTTGATATTATTAAGTGGAAAGAGATATACGAACATCTGGAGACAACTCTGGATTATTGTGAAAATGTCAGTAATATAATAAAAGGGATAGCTATTAAGTATGTTTAGCATGGCTATGGTTTGTTTGGTTGTATCCCTGGCATTGGTATTCGATTATGTTAATGGTTTTCATGATACAGCCAACGCCATTGCCACTTCAGTATCCACGAAAGCCCTGTCGCCCCGAGCAGCAATCATGGTTGCTGCCTCTTTTAATTTTCTTGGTGCTCTGAGTGGAACAGCGGTTGCTTCTACTATCGGGAAAAGCATTGTTGCGCCTGACCTGGTAACCCCGCTTGTACTAAGTGCCGCTTTAATAGCTGCCATCTTTTGGAATATTTTTACCTGGTATTTTGGTATCCCCAGCAGTTCTTCCCATGCCCTCATAGGAGGATTGGTCGGAGCTGTATTAGGGGGCTTTGGCTGGAACTACGTGAAATGGTATGGATTTATAAAAATTTTTGCCGGTCTGATAATTGCTCCAATTGTGGGTTTACTGGCTGGAAGCATTGTTATGACCTTGCTCTTTTGGGTATTCAAAGGAGCTTCTCCTGCCAAAACCAACAATAAGTTCAGAAAACTGCAGATAATATCGGCCTGTATGGCATCATTTGCCCATGGTTCCAATGATGCCCAGAAATCTATGGGGGTTATAACCATGGTCTTGATAAGTGGGGGCTTACTGGCTGTTTTTCAGGTACCTCTATGGGTCAAAATTGCGTGTGCAACTGCTATGGCTGCCGGTACGGCTGTCGGGGGGTGGAAAATTATCAGGACCATGGGGGGGAAGATATTCCGAATAGAGCCGATAAATGGATTTGCAGCTGATTTTACTTCATCGCTTACTATATATTCGGCAAGTTTACTGGGTGCACCGGTAAGCACTACTCATGTAGTGTCATCTTCTATAATGGGAGTTGGGGCAGCCAAAAGGTTAAAGGGAGTGCGCTGGAACATAGCCCGACAGATTGTAATAGCCTGGTTTCTTACCATACCATCTGCAGCCCTGGTGGCAATAATAATTTACAATACCTTAAAAGTTTTTCTATAGTAAATAGAAATCGAATAGTATTTCAAAATATCTTACTGATCAGGTAAGTTTTTTTTATGCATTATTTTACCCCTGCCTGTACAACAACATGGTAAAATAGAATTATGTCTTAATACTACGTTAAAGGAGTGGGGTCCTTGAAAATCTATAAGATCCCTGAAGCCACAGTAATGAGGCTTTCTGTTTATTCCCGTTATTTATTTCAGCTGCTTGATGAAGATGTTAAAACTGTTTCTTCCGATGAAGTTGCTCGGGGTGTGGGTGTGAGTTCTGCTCAGGTAAGAAAAGACCTGGCTTATTTTGGAGAGTTCGGAACCCGCGGAGTTGGATATAATGTTGAAGACCTGTACAGTCAATTGATGAAGATCCTGGGGCTGAATCAGAGATGGAACATTATCATTGTTGGCGCCGGTAAACTGGGTTCTGCCTTTGCTCTGTACCAGGGCTTCATAGACCGGGGGTTTTCCATTAAGGCTATCCTTGATATAGATGAAAACAGAATTGGGCAGGAGCTTGACGGTGTAGAAATAGAACCCCTGGAACTACTGAATAATAGGGTTAAGGAACATAAAGTTGATATAGGGGTAATTACTGTTCCCGCAGTAGCTGCACAGGATGTTACCGATAAACTGGTGGCAGCCGGAATAAAGGCAATTCTCAATTTTTCACCCAGTATATTGAAAGTGCCTGCCGATGTTGTCTTAAGAAATGTTGATCTTTCAGTGAATCTGGAAGTGTTGAGCTTTAACCTGGCTTTTAACAATTGAAGTACTGGCAGCTGAGTGCTTTTTTATTTACATAATAAACAGAGAATAGAGTTATGGTATGTTTCCCGACCTTTTTTTACTCAATTTTTTCCTTAGCTTAAGAGAGTTGCTTTCATTTTTACCCGGCTTGTTTTTGCCATGTACTAGTGCTAAAATTTTAGAAAATATCTTGTTTTTTATAGGCTTTTTCTGTTTTTTTATAATAATTCATAATAATAATATGAGGTGTGGGGAAAATTTGAGACAGATAATTCTAGCTTCAGGCTCACCCAGACGCAAGATGCTTCTGGAAAAGCTTGGCCTGACTTTTATTTCTGCCCCGGCTGATATCGAAGAGAAATTCATAAGCGAAGAAAATGTTGAAGATGCAGTTAAGAGAATAGCCGTGGAAAAAGCCTGGGCAGTGTCCAGGGAATTTTCAGAAGGATTGCTTATTGCTGCGGACACTATTGTGGTGCACAAGGACAAGATCCTGGGTAAGCCCTTTAATGAAGAGGAGGCAATAGTGCAGCTTTCTCTTCTCAGTGGAGATTGGCATGAGGTAATTACTGCTTTGTGTTTAATGGATATCAGTAATAAGAATTGCGAGGTACAAGCAGAACATACCCGGGTTTGCTTTCGAAATCTTTCGCAAGAGGAAATCAAGGCCTATGTCAAGACTGGTGAACCTATGGATAAAGCCGGTTCATATGGGATACAGGGCAGGGGTTCTCTATTTGTTAATAGAATAGAAGGATGTTATTTTAATGTAGTTGGCTTGCCGTTGAGTACCCTTTATACAATGTTAAAAGCACTGGGAGTGAATTTGTTGGAGGTGTAGATTCACTGGGTGAATATAGCATTAATATCAAGGATATGCCTGAGAATATGCGGCCCCGCGAAAAACTGATAGCCCAGGGAGAAAAGAGTTTAAGTGACCAGGAATTGTTGGCTATCGTACTGGGCAGCGGCAACAGACAGCATAATGCTCTGGATCTGGCCGCCAGGATGCTGCAAAAGCACAACGGCAGTCTGAGATTTTTAAGAGAAGCCAGCCTGGAAGAACTTCTTGAAGAACCTGGTATTGGTTCGGCTAAAGCAGCGGCTGTGAAAGCGGCTATTGAAATGGGCGCAAGAATAGTGGGGGATGTCCGCTGGAGAAGACCTATAAAATCTCCCGAAGATGTTACCAATGCTGTCAGGGATATGGCCATGGAAGAGATGCGTAATTATGACCGGGAACATTTTCGAGTTATGTACCTGGATAGAAAGGGTGGCCTGATGAGCATGGAGGATATTTCTGTTGGAGGCTTGCACAGTTCCATTGTTCATCCTCGTGAGGTTTTTAAAACAGCTATTAAAAAAAGTGCGGCCTCTATTATACTTGTTCATAATCACCCCAGTGGAGACCCTGCTCCCAGTCATGAGGATATTGAAGTAAGCCGGAGGTTGATCGAAGCCGGGAAGATAATGGGAATAGAAATTCTTGATCATGTAATAATCGGAGAAAATACATATTGCAGTTTAAAGGCCAAAGGAATTATATAGTTGGTTTAAGGAGGAAAAAAGGTGTTTTTTGGAAAAGACATGGGAATAGACCTGGGGACTGCTAATACCCTGGTACATCTTAAAGGAAAAGGAGTAATTCTTACTGAACCATCAGTAGTTGCCATACAGAGTGACAATGGCAGGGTGCTGGCTGTTGGGGATGAAGCCAAACGAATGATTGGCAGAACCCCTGGTAATATTGTTGCTATCAGACCTATGAAAGACGGAGTAATAGCAGATTTCGATGTGACGCAATCCATGATCAAATATTTTATTAACAAGGCCCTGGGGCAAAGAACTCCACTTATACGTCCCCGGGTCATTATAAGTATACCTACAGGTTGTACTACAGTAGAGGAGAGAGCAGTCAGAGAGGCTGCTCTGGCAGGAGGAGCCAAGGAAGCCTACCTGGTTGAGGAACCTATGGCTGCTGCTATTGGTGCAGGACTGCCTGTACACGAACCCACGGGTAACATGATAGTGGATATTGGCGGAGGAACAACAGAAGTAGCAGTAATATCATTGGGAGGAATTGTCACTGCCCGCTCTATTCGTGTGGCCGGTGATAACATGGATAATGCCCTTATTCAGCATCTGAAGAAAAGCTATAATCTCTTGATTGGTGAACGTACTGCCGAAGATATTAAAATATCCATAGGTTCAGCATTATGGGAAGGCCCCGAGGATTATTATGAAGTTCGAGGACGTGACCTGGTCAGTGGTTTGCCCAAGACTATTAAGGTTTCTTCTGAGGAAATACAACAGGCACTAAATGAAACTGTTGAACAGATAATCGAAGGGATAAAAGTATGCCTGGAAAAAACTCCTCCGGAACTGTCTTCCGATATAATGGACCGTGGTATTATAATGGCCGGTGGAGGTGCTCTGCTTAAAGGCCTGGATAAACTGATCAGCAGGGAAACCAATATGCCTGTTCATGTCTGTGAAGAACCGCTTCTGGCAGTAGCCCGAGGAACAGGGAAGGTCCTGGAGAATATTGAAGTATTGAAAAAGGTATTAATTTCACCGAAAAAATCTTTTTAGTCGGGTGAGTGATTTTGTTTAGAATCTTCAAAAATAAATGTTTTTGGCTATTTTTTGCCATTTTTATCTTTTCGTTGATAATGATCAATTTTACCTCTTCTGCTCGGGAAGATATTACCATAGTAGAAAAATTGATAAGGGATCTTTATACCCCGCTGCAAAGCGGGGTAAGTGAGTTTAGAGATAATTGCGCTGCTCTGCCGGTATTATTCAGCGACAAGAAATTGCTCAGTACTCAGATAGGGGAATTAAAAAAAGAAATTGAGCAGCTTTCCCTGGAAAATCAAGCTTTAAGAGAATATGAAGCAGAAGCCAAAAGGTTAAAAGAACTGGTGGAGTTCAAGGATGCCACTTTGGAAAGTTATGACTTGCTTGCTGCCAGTGTGATAGCCCGAAGCCCTAATAACTGGAATAAAACTTTGGTTATAAACAGGGGCAGCAAAAATGGGGTCGAGAAAGACATGGCTGTCATCAGTCCGGATGGACTGGTGGGACGTGTTGGCAGCGTGAGCAAGAATTCAGCCCATATAAGCTTAATCAGTGACCGTGAACTGGCAGTTGGAGCTGTCTTGCAGGAAAGCAGGGAAACCGGCGGCATCGTGGAAGGCATTGGAAACAGTGGCTTATTGAGAATGATTAATATACCTTATTACTCTTCTATTAAAAAAGGTGATCGGGTTGTTACCTCGGGCTTATCATTGACCTATCCCAGCGGGATAGATATAGGGTTTGTTGAAGAAATATTAAAGGAACCTAACGGCCTTTTATTATCAGCCACGGTGAAACCGGCAGTTGATTTCAACAAACTGGAGGAAGTATTGGTGATTACCGGATACCGGCCGCAGTTGGAAAACGATAAAGCAGAGGAGTAGAAGAATTGCGTTATCTGGTCCTTCTTTTTTTGCCGTTTACGGCGATATTTTTACAATCTACGCTCTTTAGTTTCTATACTATTAATGGAGCTTTACCCGATATAGTTCTGGTAACGGTGGCTTGCTACGCTATCTTGAATGGAGCAAGAAAAGGAGCAGCCTATGGATTCCTGTGCGGTTTACTGGAAGATCTCTATCTGGGTAGATTTATAGGGATTAATGCTCTGGCCAAGGGCTTGACCGCATATATAATTGGTTCTTTGCAGGGAAATGTTTTTCGGGAAAACATCCTGGTTGGAGTTTTGGGGGTAGTAATAGCAACACTGATCAATTCTGGCTTTTTGTTTGTTTTAAACCTGCTTAACATGGAATTATTTCATTTTGATACTATCATATTTCATGCTTTATTATATCAGAATATCTATAATGTTTTGATAGCTGTGCCAGTATATGTCTGGTTTTATCATTCTTCCAGACATGGAATACTCGGCCTGACAGGAGAGAGATAAAGTGGATACGGAGAGGAAGATAAAGCACAAGTTAAAGGTTTATTCTTATATAGTTCTGGGTTTGCTTATCGTTCTCTTGATTAAGTTGGCAGTTCTCCAATTGTTTCATAACGAATTCTATCAGACCCAGGCTAAAGATAATCGCATACGGCTGCTCTCTATTAAAGCTCCCCGTGGTGAGATCTATTCCTGCAATGGCGAAACACTCGCTGCCAACAAACTGGTATTTGCAGTTAATTTAAACTTTTTGGGGATCAGTAAGCAGCAAGTGGTGGAAGAAAAGCTGATTGAAATAATAAGTCCATATTATCCTGAAGTGACCCCGGATTATATAGAGGAAAAAATTAGTTTTCAGAAATACAGGCTTTTTGAACCCATGGTTTTGATAAGAGATATTCCCTGGGATCTGGTGGTTAAACTGGAGGAAAGCCGTCAGGATTTGCCTGGAGTGACGATTACTGTGGAACCTCTGCGTTATTATCCTGAAGACTCTCTGGCTGGTCACGTTCTGGGTTATATTCATTCAATAACTCAGGAGGAGTTGTCCAACCTGAATGATGATGGCAGGTATGATTTAAACAGTCTCATTGGCAAGGCAGGAGTTGAGAAGCAGTATGAACAGGAATTGCGTGGAAAAGACGGGGCCAGAAGTGTAGAAGTTGATTCCCGGGGGAGACCTATAAGGGAGCTGGTTACCCTTGAACCACATCCGGGTAATAACCTGTATCTTACCCTGGATGTAAACTTGCAGAAGGTTATGGAAAACAGTATGGACGCAAGATTGAAACAATTACAGGAAGAATATCCTAAAGCCAGAGTAGGTTCGGCAGTAGTTCTCAATGTCAAGACCGGAGAAGTACTGGCCATGTGCAGTACACCAACCATGTATCCTGATGACTGGAAGGGTTCGCTGAGTTCAGAACGCCTTAGTTATTATTATCCCCAGGGCAATTATGATCCTCTCAATCCAGGAGCTGAATTAAATAGAGCCATTCAGGCAGCTTATCCTCCGGGATCGACATTCAAACCAATAACCGGGATGGCTGCTCTGGAGAAAGGGGTTATGGAGCCCCTTAATTACAGTGTTAATTGCCAGGGTGCCTATTGGATAGATCCTTATATAAAATGCACTAAAATCCATGGAAACGTAAATTACTATACTGCCATGGCAGGATCCTGCAATACGTATTTCCAGGAGATGGGCAGAAGAGCCGGTAAAGAGGAGATAATTCGTGTTGGCAAAGAATTTGGCCTGGGTTCCCGTGCCGGTATTGACCTGCCGGAAGAGAAAAATGGGCTTTTACCGACTCCTGAATGGAAGAAGGAAATCAAGGGTGGGCAGATCAATATTAAATATAAAACCCTGTATAAACAGCTGGAAGAAAAATATGATGAGCTTTTTTTGCATGCTGAAGATGACAATGAAATCAAAGAACTGGAAAATCAGAAAAAGAAAGAAAGAGCCAAACTGGAAGCACAATATGAGATAGATTATAATTTTGAAAGCAGCTGGCAGCAGTTTAATACCTTTAATATGTCCATCGGTCAGGGGGATAACAGTTTTACAGTTCTGCAACTGGCTAATTATGTGGCTGCCATAGCCAATGGCGGTTATCTTATGAAACCCTATCTGGTAAAAAAAATAGTATCATTTGAAACCCAGGTGATTAAAGAATGCAAGCCAGAGTTAATAAGAGAAGTAGATGTTTCAGCACTAAATATTGCTGAAACCAAAAGAGCTATGCTGGAAGTGACTCAAGCGGGAGGAACAGCGCATTTCTTGTTCTACCACTTTCCGGAAAACATCCAGGTGGGGGCTAAAACAGGTAGTGCGGAAACCGGCCGCAAAGGCGATAATCCACTTAAGGAAGTCCATGGAGTTTTTATAGCTTTTGCTCCTTTTGATGACCCTGAGATAGCGTTTGCGGGCGTCGTGGAATATGGCGGCAGTGGAGGCCAATCAGCCGGAGTAATAGCCAGGGATGTATTTGAACATTATTTTGGGATAAAGGATCACTTGGCCATGGAAGATGAGGATACTGCCAGCGATGAGGAAAATATTATTGCCAACATTCATTATTCTAATGAGATAGAATAGTATCCATATCAAGTATTTCTATCTATTTTGAGAAATTAGGCTGTTAGGGTTATAAGAAAAAGAAAACAATCACAAGAGTCGAAATTTTCTGAAAATATCTTGACCTTTACCTTTATTGCTTGTACAATAAAAAAACAAGGAAATAGGCAAAGCTTATAGTACTTGAATACACCCTGACAGGTTTCAGAAAATTGCTATTAGAGAAAGGCCTCGTCCGCAAAATGTTTGTAAAAGCATTAAGGAAAGGCAAAAACATGGAACTTAATCACCGATTTATTGACTGGGAGTTCATTGAGGGATGAAGCGAAAGGTGGTAAAACGGGAAGAAGCAGAACTGGGACCAGAAAACAGAACCTTGAAAAAGGAAGTGCAAATCCAAGCACAGCCAGGTTGTCAGGGTGGAGGCAGAAGGAGGAGTACAGAAATGTACGAAACTCTTAAGTAAAAGAGTCGGCAAAGCATAGCTTTCTAGGTCGGCTCTTTTACTTTGAAAAAGAATAATATGTCAAAATGAATTGGCGAATAATAAAATAATTTTGTATATGGAAAATGACTTTAACAGGGGAAATTAGATAATATTTCCCCTGTTATTATTTTTTTCTTCAAAGGATAAAAATGTAAATTATAGAAGTAAAAAGAAGTAAAAGGAAATGATAACCTGAGTTTTTTGAATGAAAGGGGTTTTAAGGTGATTGCAGTGTTACAAAATCTGGGGACAGAATTCTTTATAGACTTGACAGAATGTACTACATTTGCCGAAATCCAGGCAGAGCTTTATAAAAAAATGGAATCAATTGCTGATCCTGCTTATGTCAGTGGTTTGAATATTGTCATCGGAAAAGAGAAAATCAGCAGGGCAGAACTCCGGAAGATAGAAGGGATTGTATTGGATCACGGATTTCTTCTGAATAGTTTGACTGCTAATGGACCTCCTGAACAATCAGGTTCCCCAGAAAATGATACCTTATATCCTGAGCAATTGTCTCAATACCAGGAGACAGCGTTGATTTGTCGTAATTTACGTTCCGGTCAGAAATTCTATACTGAAGGAAATGTGGTAATTCTCGGAGATATAAACCCTGGTGCCGAGGTAGTTGCAGGGGGCAATATTTTGGTAATGGGCGTGCTCAGAGGAATGGTTCATGCTGGTGCATTTGGAGATGAGACTGTAATAGTTGCTGCTTACCGGCTTAATCCTACTCAGCTTAGAATTGCCAATCACATAACCCGGCCACCGGAGGGGGAGGAGATTATTGTGGAAGGTCCGGAGCTGGCCAGGATAAAAGCCGGAAAAGTGATTATTGAGAAGCTAAAAATATGATTGGAGGCTGAACGATGAAAAGTAGGGTTTTAGTTATTACTTCTGGAAAAGGTGGGGTGGGCAAGACTACAACTACTGCCAATCTGGGAACTGCTCTGGCTATGATGGGGAAAAAGGTTGTTCTCCTGGATACAGATATTGGCTTGAGGAATTTGGATGTGGTTATGGGCCTGGAAAACCGAATTGTATTTGATGTTGTCGATGTGGTCAATGGTAATTGCAGGTTAAAACAAGCCCTTATAAGGGATAAACGTTTTGAAAAGCTTTCTCTCTTGCCTGCTGCTCAGACCAAGGATAAAACTGCAGTAAGTCCGCATCAGATGAAGAATTTAACCAATGAATTAAGAGAAGATTTTGATTATATTCTGGTAGATTGCCCGGCAGGTATTGAACAGGGTTTTAGAAACGCCATTTCCGGCGCCGACAATGCCATAATTGTCGCTACTCCAGAGGTTTCCTCAGTAAGAGACGCGGATCGTATTATCGGACTGCTGGAGGCTGCCGGCTTGAATAACAGTCAATTGATAATAAATCGTCTGAGAGCAAAAATGGTTAAATGTGGCGACATGATGAACATAGAAGACATAATTGACATCCTGTCTATTGATTTGTTGGGAGTAGTACCGGAAGACGAATCGATAGTAGTATCTACAAACCGTGGAGAGCCAGCTGTGATGGAAAATTATTCCCGTGCAGGGGAAGCTTATCGCCGTATAAGCAGAAGAATAATGGGAGAAGACATTCCACTCAACTCCCTTGAGGAGGAAAACAGCATTGTAAATAAATTCAAAAAAATATTGAGACTGGCCAAATAGGAGGGAGGTAGTTACTTTGTTAGATATTCTTAGCAGAATATTTGTAAAAGAAAACACAAATAGCAAAGATATTGCCAGAGAACGTTTGCGGCTGGTTCTTATTCATGATCGTTCCATGGTATCTCCCGATTTACTGAATTCACTGAAAGAGGATCTTATCAGGGTAATTAAGGAGTATATGGAAATAGAAGAAGAATCCTGGTTGGTTAATCTGGAAAGTGATGAAGATTCGGTGGCTCTGGTGGCTAATATTCCTGTAAGGGGATTTAAGAGGGCTGTAAACGATTAAGGGATAAACATAATAATGCCTGGAGGGTGCCTGTAATTATTGGCACCCTCCAGGTTTTCTGCAAGACTTCCGGTGAAACGTAGTAAAATAAATTCAGCATTATATAGTCCAGACTATAAGGGTGGACACTGTAATTTATATAGCCTTATAATAAGAAAAGGAGGTATGAAGATTTGAATCTGAAAAGACTCAAATTTATTGATAAACCATTTATCTTACTATTATTCCTTATTCTGGCTTTTGGAGTTATTGTCCTTTGGAGTGCCAGCAGCGGGATTTCGAGTGATCCCTATTTTTATATAAAAAAACAGATTTTTTCAATATTGATTGGCTTTGTAGCTGCAGTTTTTATTATCAGATATGATTATTCGCAGTTAAGAAGGTATAGTCATATTCTTTATATTTTTTCCATTATTCTTCTCTTGGCGGTGCTTTTTCTGGGACAGGAAGTAAGGGGAACAACAGGCTGGATCAGCCTGGGATTTTTGCCTGCTGTCCAACCTGCTGAATTTACCAAGATAATTTTGATATTGTCGTTTGCCGATTTTCTGACTTCCAGAAAAGGTGCTCTAAATACCCTGGCGCAGATGATTCCCTGTTTTATTTACATGGGGATTCCTTTTATTCTTATTATGCTGCAGCCTGATCTGGGAACAGCACTGGTTTATATAGCTATAACAATAGTAATGATGTTTGTTGCCGGTGCAAATCCCAGAATCCTTTCGGCCTTATTATTCGGTACAGTACTTTTAGTAATTCTGCTGGTATTTTTACATTTCAAATTGGGATTGTGGCTGCCTATGGAAGAATACCAGCTTAAGCGGCTGACAGTCTTTTTGAATCCCTATCAGGATGGACAGGGCGGACGCGGATATGGCTGGAATACTATCCAGTCCCTGGTGGCTATAGGTTCTGGAGGACTTACAGGAAAAGGATTATTCAATGGTACCCAGGTACAGCTGAATTTCCTGCCGGAACATCATACTGACTTCATCTATGCGGTTATTGGAGAAGAACTGGGTTTTTTGGGGGCTGCTTTCGTAATAATACTTTATGCCGGCTTTATTTTGAGGGCAGTATACTTGAGTTTTACCGCCAAGGATTTTTACGGTACCCTGTTGATAATTGGTATAACCGCTATGTGGCTTTTTCATATATTTGAAAATATTGGTATGTCAATAGGTCTAATGCCCATAACAGGTATTCCGCTGCCTTTTTTAAGCTATGGAGGCAGTGCTATTCTTACCAATATAATTGCCGTAGGATTTATCTTAAGTGTAAATATCAGGGGCAAAAAAATAGTATTTTAGATTTTGAGCATAATAAGGCTAAAAGGAGTAATCTATGAACGAAACCAATGGTTTTGATTGCCCGGCCAAAAGGACAATTTCTGAAAGTCTTATGTTTATTCCCAATCTTATTAAATTATTATATCGCCTTCTGGAAAGTGAATTAGTATCGGCAACAGACAAAACCCTTTTGATGGGAACTGTTCTCTATGTACTTTCTCCCTGGGACTTTTTGCCTGATGTTGTTCCGGTTATCGGTCAGCTTGATGATATTTTATTGATTGCCCTTGTTTTAAACAGGCTGATGTCTTCCGTGGATCATGAGATTCTTCTGCAATACTGGGATGGACATGAAGAATTGCTGGAATTGCTGGAAAAAGTCCTGGATAAGGCTGTGATTTTCCTGCCTCCCGGCGTTTATCAGAAGCTGATTAAAAAATCTCAGGGCCAAGACTTCAAAAATGCAGAATATATCTAATATTAATTTTGAATTCTCAATTTTGAATTTTGCTAGTCCGGCACTCACAGCAATCCTATAGTCTCGATTAATATGCGTTAAGAGTGGGCTGAGTGTGCCGGATTCTTTATTTTATTGAGCTCGCATATGCGCTTTAGGCGTTCTAATATCTTCATTCTTTGAAAATATGATGGACATACAGGCATAAATTCCCGGGTAATGCTATATATTTTACATAGAATAGCATTGTCCGGGATACTTTTTATTAATAATCATTTAAGGATATCGAGGTGAGGTTTCTATGTTGGGGACTTTTAAAGTTCGAATGCTGCTGGCAATATTTATTGTAGTTATTACTGGGCTGGCGATGCAGTCGGAGAACAGTAGCCGACACATAGTGGAACCGGCAATCAGATATATTCTTACAGAAGATTATGGCGTTGAGCAAAAGATTTCTGGTTTTATAGAGGATATCCGCAGGGACCAAGCTGGTCCGCTTACCCCGAGTTCAGGCAATATTGGCCTGCAGGTTCCGTGCGAATTTCTAAGTATCGAAAAGAGTTATGGGTGGTACTGGAACGACAAGAAAGAAAAGCAGGAGTTTTCTTCGCTAATCCGCCTTAAGGTACATGAAAAATCCCAGGTAAGGCCAGTTTATGATGGGGAAGTAAGCCAGGTTTTGGAAGGCAATGATGGTTATTCCGTCCTTCTGCGCCATGAGGGCGAATTCTATTCTTCTTATGGGGCCTTGCATGAAGTCCTGGTTGAAAGAGGAGAAAAGGTTGACAAAAGCAGTATTTTGGGAAAAACTGGGCAGTATTTGCTTTTTGAAACAAAAGACAAGGATGGACCAATAAACCCCAATTTTATATTTGAATAAGTATGAAGCTGGGGAAAATTGCCGGAGTGTCTTTCCGGTTTAATCTGTTCTTTTTATTCTTATGTATTTTGTACTCTTATTTGGGACTACTATGTGAAATATTAATGATCATTGCTGCACTGTTAATACACGAAATGGCTCATGCTCTTGTGGCAGCCGGTCTGGAAATAAAGATATCGGAGGTTGAATTATTTCCTTTTGGCGGGCAGGCCAAAGTACAGGATTTTACAGGCCTGGAGCCGGAGAAAGAGATTTACCTGGCCCTGGCTGGGCCATTGATAAGTTTATCTGTGGCAGCATTTTTGTATTTTCTGGATATTAATCCAGGCAGTTCAAATCTGCAATTTTTCATTAAAATGAATTTTTACCTGGCTGTGTTTAATTTCCTGCCTGCCCTGCCTTTGGACGGAGGTCGGGCGTTCAGGGCATTAATATCTCCATTCATAGGCTACAAAAAAGCAAGCAGGCTGGCCGCTGTTTCCGGAAAAATAATTGCTATGGCAATAAGTGCTTACGGATGCTATCTGAGCTATATAGATTTCTCCGGGGCCAATTATATTTTAATCGGAGCTTTTTTATACTGGGCTGCCCGGAGAGAAGAAAAAAATCTGATCTATGCTTTTATGCGCTTTTTGCTTAAAAAGAAAGGAGAACTGAAGCAGAAAGGTTTTTTATCTTCCCGGCAAATAGTCTGTCAATTCCACACTCCCCTGAAAGCAATTCTCGATTCCAGCAGTCCGCACTACTATATATTGGCCGTTGTCCTGGATGAAGGGCATAATGTAATTGGAATATATACCGAAGCCCAATTAATCGAATGCCTCCTGGAAAAAGGCCCCGGGGCCACCTTCAAAGATGTCTGACCTACACATAAGCCAGAGACTGCGACGTAGTAGGAGTTTTATTTGACACGGGCTCGCTACGCTCGCACACGGATTTAACAGATTTACACTGATTTTTTATTTATTGGAGTTCTACAATCTGAACTGATGGTTAATAAAATGCTTTTTTTTATTAATTTAAAAGCTTGTGTCCATAGTAAGGATTAGCTTAACACAGGGGATAAAGGCGATAGATACGGTGACTGCATATATCTTGTAGGGTTGACAGTCTGACAGGGGTGTTGTTACATGACACTGATTCTATGTATGTAGGGGTACCTGCAAGGGGTG
The DNA here is from genome assembly GCA_018432955.1 of Syntrophomonadaceae bacterium. Taxonomy (GTDB): domain Bacteria; phylum Bacillota; class Syntrophomonadia; order Syntrophomonadales; family Syntrophomonadaceae; genus SV3-B162. Next base: position 205 of record JAHDSE010000111.1, on the reverse strand, counting down.
CCCCTACATACATAAAATTTGTTAACTATCAACTGAAATTCTGGTATTCACCAAACCTAAAATTATAAAAAGAATCTGTGTTTATCTGCGTCCGCGGGATCTGTGTGCGAGCGGAGCGAGCCCGTGTCAGAAATTCCCCTTGCGTCACAGTTCCTGTCCAATGCAAAGTAGTAATATAGTTATTTGTCCAACTGTCCCCCTGTCC
>JAHDSE010000024.1 GCA_018432955.1 Syntrophomonadaceae bacterium | reverse complement strand
GTCAAATATTTGCTGTCTTTGCCTGCGCAGAGCCCGGTTTAGTTCCTGCAGTTTCTTTTCATATTGCAGCTGTTCTTCCATATTGGTCGCATTTCTGGCCTGCCTGTTCATTAATTTAATTTTAGCCCTGCTGTCCTTTAGATTCTTTTCCGCAGCCAGGACCATATCGTCCGCCCATTTATCCAGGCGGTCCCGTTCCTGACGGAAATGGTGGTTACTAATCTCCAGGGATTTATTCAAGCGGCCTTCGGCATGTGTTTTGGCTTCCATTTTCAGACGTGTATGCTGTGCATGGGGAATATCAAGTAAACCGCTAACTGTTCCCCGGCACTGAAAGAGCTTTTCGCAGCATTCCTGATCCAGAACCTGTCCATCGTCTGTATATGCGTTAAAAAGCAAATGTTCCTCCTCTTCAAAGGATTCAATAGTTAGCTTGGAGAGAACGAGGTAGCCGCTTTTATTCTTTAAAGCTTCCACCACGGTAATTCTTGATGGATGCTGACTGATATTAAATTGAAGCTCAGCCGCTGGAGTTTCCTGAAGTATTCCCTGATCCAGGACATATTCTCCCAGTGGGCTGGACAAACGGTAAATGTTAACTCTTTCTTCGGGCTGTTTATCTTTATTTATCATCATATACTTACCCGCTTTGGTATTTGCTGAAGGGGCAATCTGGAGAGTAAAACTTAATTCTTCATCATTAAACACTGCATTATCTTGCAGTATATATCGGCTGAGCTCCCAGAACTGCTTTCCCACCCGGTCCAGGTGATAACGTGTTTTATCCAGCTGTATTTTCAGGTGCTGGTGTACATCCTCATCAAAGTTTTCCAGAAGAGCCTTGCGGGTATCCTCCATACGTGAACTAATAATAGTCTCCATCTCTTCTTGCAGAGCACTGAAGGCTGCTTCAATTTCATCAGGGGTACGACACTGCTGGTATATATGCAAAATCTTTCTTTCAAAATCCACCCCGGATTCAATGGTTCCCAGTACTTCATCCGAGGCTCCAAAAACCCCGTTAAAAAGGTTAAATTTCTCCTGTAATATCTGATAAACACGAAGATCAGCCCGGTTTCTTTCATTTAAAAAATTAATTACCACTACATCGTGTTTCTGCCCATAACGATGGCAACGACCTATTCGCTGTTCTATACGTTGAGGATTCCAGGGCAGGTCATAGTTAATTACCAGGGAACAAAACTGCAGGTTTACCCCTTCAGCAGCAGATTCGGTAGCAATCATAATATCAGCATTATCTTGAAAGTATTCAATTAGTGCTGCCCTTTTATCTGCTGTTTTTGAACCACTAATTCTATCTGTATCCTGATTATTCATTAGCCATTGCCGGTATATTTCTTTGGAAAGTGTATCATTATTACTGCCATTGAACATCATAACAGATCCCTGGTAGCCATTGGCCTGAAGGAAATGATACAAATACTCCTGGGTTCTCCTCGATTCCGTAAATATCAGGGCCTTTCGGTTAGCCCCGGTATGTTCCATCTCAGTAAAACCAACTTCCAGAGCGGTAAGCAGTGCCTGGGTTTTGCCGTCTACCTCTATGGATTGGGCCTGTCTTATGTAATTATCCAGCTCTTCTATTTCAGCTTTTAGTTTTTCCAGATCAATTGTGTTTGTTTTAGTTACCTTTTCTTTAGACTGTTCTTTGTCATTAGCTGTTTCATATTCTGCCTCTTGATTTTCTATATCCTCATCAAGGAGATCATTTTCCATCTCTTCCTGATCGATGATGTTTTCAACAATGTCATCAGGTACTTCTATCCCGTCTCTTATCTTTTCAAGTCGTTCCTTCATGGTCAACAGGGTACCTGCTACTGCCTGTGATGAGGAGGCAAGCAGTTTCCATAAAATCAAGGTTGTAAGGGTACGCTGCCTGGGGGGGATGGCGTAATTATCTTCTCTCTGGAGAAATCCAGCGATGGATTCATAGAGTTTCTGTTCTTCATCGCTGGGCCTAAAAGGACGAGTAATAGCTCTACGCTCAGTATAGCGAACATATTCAAGCACCTGACTGCGCAGGGTTCTCTGGCAAAATCCTCTTAGACGCTCACGCAGTTCATCAATATCGTTGTCATTGATAAACTGGCTGCGAAAGGCTTTGATATCACCAAAAATATAATCATCAATTATGGTAGATAGCCCGAATAATTCCAGTAATGAATTCTGCAGCGGAGTAGCAGTCAATAATATTTTCTTGCGGTCTTCTATTGCCCATTTAATGGACTGTCCCATCCGGTTACTGGGACGATATGCATTGCGCAGTTTATGTGCCTCATCTATTACAACGATATCCCAGGGGATAGTTCTGATATCGGTCTGCATACGGCTGGCGTAATTTATAGACGTAATAATGATAGCCTCTTGCTCAAAAGGATTATCATATCCATCCTTCTTCATCTGCCGGTAATTTTTATTCTCCAGGATTAATGCAGGCAGATTAAATTTTTCGTCCAGCTCCATGCTCCACTGTTTTCTAAGTGATGCGGGACAAATAACCAGTAGGCGTCTCTTTTTCTCTGCCCATAACTGACAGAGGGCCAGCCCTGCTTCAATTGTTTTTCCCAGACCTACTTCATCAGCAAGAAGGACCCCCTTGGATAATGGAGACCTGAATACAAATAGAGCAGCCTCAACCTGATGAGGGGTTAAGTCTACAATGGCATCAAAAAGGGACATGGATAATTTATCAATATCATCACTGGATGCCTTTCGCCTGAGTTCATGAGCAAAATAGCAGGCATGGTATGCTGTACTCAATTTTTCTATCCTCTCTCCAAATAGATTTCAATTTGATAGATTTGCTTATAATAAAAAGGCACTATTCGTTATATTTTACACCAAAATAGGTCATTATGGACTATTTACCATATATTATCATAAACAGTCACCAATAAAAAGAACAAACGTTCTTTTTATTGGTGACTGTTTCCATAATTAGATATATAATGAATATGTAAAATATTTAAGGGGAGGTAAAAGTAACCAGTAGGGGGGGGAAGCCTAGCAGTCTTCCATCCTTGATAAAAGACAGTAGCAACAGCGATCAGTAATTTGCTAAAATAGAAAGCAGGTGAGAACTTGACCCCAAAAAACGAAAGCTCAGAGCGAGTAAAACTGGATGAAATACTGAAATCCCTCTTTAATGTATCCAACAAAGTGCTGATAACGATGATGAACAGCCTGTTTCAGGAAACCTTTGACATAGAAACAACCGAAGTAAGCTTTGCCAGCAATGAATTTGTAGATGATGAGTATAATGTATTAAGAGGAGACCTTTTTCTAAGATTAAGAGAAGAAGAAAAAGCTCATCACTATCACATAGAATTACAGACCCTGAATGATGACAGCATGGTAATCCGAATGCTGGAATACGGAATTAACAAAGCCAAAGAAATAGCCAAATACGAAGGCGAAGAAGACGAAACCGTATTCTACATACCTAAACAACTGGTCATCTTCATAGAAGAAAACCCCGGTATAAAAGATGAAATAAAGCTGAAACTGGTCTTTCCTGATGGACAGGAAGTAAAATACATAGTACCGGTAATGAAATACTGGGAATACAGCCAAGAAGATATCCTGGAACAGAAACTCTACCCACTATTACCACTGCAGGTATTCAAACTGCGCTATCAGATGGAAAAAATCAAAAACAGAAAGACCCATACAGAAGAAGAACTAAGGAAATTAATTAAAGAAGCTCAACAAATAGTAGAAAGTATATCCAAGGAAGCAGCCAGACTGTTTAAAGTACAGGAAATAGACGGAGAAGACCTGCATAAAATACTCCTGGCAAATGCAGAACTATTCAGGTACTTAAACAGCCGGTATGTAAAAGATGAAAAGCTGAACAAGGAGGTGCTGAGCATGACTAAAACCCTGTATGATCCTGCTGTAGAGGAAAAAGGCAGACGGGAAGGCAGGCTGGAAGGCAAGCTGGAAGGCAAGCTGGAAGCAGCACGAAACGCATTGAAAAAAGGATTATCTATAGAAGACATTGCGGATATAACTGGCCTTGATCTGGAAGCAGTAGAGAAGCTTAAAAAAGAGTTGGCTAACTAAGGCTAAAATCCTCAATGATAACCGAACCAGAGGGAATGGGGTCAGGCAACTGACTTATCAAAATCTAACATTACTAAGTTGCTTGAATGAGCGCGCGGAAAAAGCCGGGGTTAATTTCTCACAGGTACTTCAAGAGGTTTAAGAAAACTCTCCGCTGCCAAACGGGAGTGTAAATCCTTTTGTGTAAATGGAATAATCCGCCATTTATTTGGTAATACTAAAAATACTCTTCTTTATGTGGAGGATAGGGCTCCGGTGGAGACCGACCCGAGCGCCACATAAGGGTCTGCTTATACGGATGAGG
>JAHDSE010000115.1 GCA_018432955.1 Syntrophomonadaceae bacterium | reverse complement strand
GACAACTTTCTTTTACTAATCTGACAGCATCTGCCCTAAATTCAGCATCATAACGCTTCCCAGTGTTACCCATAAATTCATCCTCCCCACAGTTGTTATTTTACCTAACTACTGTGTGTCCGACAAATCGGGTATATCCCAGGTGGGGCAACGCTGTAATCAGTATCATCAGTAACAGAGTTGAAGGTTAATCTCGCTTGGGATTGCGCATCTGCTAATCCTAAAGCAGTTGGATCAGTAGTAATAAGGGTAGGTTCCCAACTCTCAGCTTCATGCGAGACAGACTCAAGCGTCATTTTAACGGGAATCAAGGCTGTGCTTGAAACAGTAACAGCATCACTAGCTTCAGTATCTCCTGCAGCAATATCCATGGTGAGAGCTGCTTTATCTATTGAAATATCAATAGTCGCAGGATCAATTTGTCCTTGCAGGGATATAGTTGTATCGGCATTAGCAATAGGCGTGATTAATGCAAATCCCAAAAAGGCTATAAGCATAATCTGAGCAACTTGGGTTTTATTAATTTTCGTCATATATTTTTTCCTCCTCAAAATTTATTTAATGGTCACAGTTACTGTGCCGCCCTGGCCTTGAGTTAATTCTCTTGGCTCTATATCTGGAATAGTAATGTTGGTACTGCCGGGAGTCCCATGGTCGAACGTTTTAGTGCTACTATCGGGTACAGTGAGGTTAACACTTCCTGACTGACCATGAATAAGATCTCTAGCAGTTAGAGTTGGTACGTTAATTTGGGAAACACCAGGTTCCCCATTTTTGAGTTCCCGAGGTACAACATCAGGAATGTTAATATTAATTTCTGCCTGACCAGGTGTGAAAATAAATTCATCTGGTTCGGGAATATCAATGGTTGGAGTTGCGGATTCGTCTGATGTAAGTGGCCTATCTTCTGGTTCGGGGATGTCAATATTCTCTTTGCCGGGCAATCCAGCCTCCCAAAGATTTTCAAAAATTCTATTGTATTTGTCTGCATAGGTTTTTGCAGTAGAAACCTTATAACCTTTTATGATTGCTTGTTCAGGAATTGTATGAGAACTATTATAAATATTTGTGTCTGGATTATTAATAGTAATACTGGTTAAACTGGTACAGTTATAGAAAGCATTACTTTCTATGCTAGTTACAAAATCTGGGATAGTAATATCGGTTAAGTTGGTACAATTTTGGAAAGCAGAAAATCCTATAGAAGTTACACTATCTGGGATAATTACGCTGGTTAAACTGGTACAATCATAAAATATTTCTTCTGGCACAGTAGTAGTGCCATCTTTAAAAACAAATTCGCTGATATTAGTATTTGAAAAAACAAAACAGCCGAAATTGATTTTATCTACATCACCAAAATCAACGCTGGTTAAACTGGTACAATTTTGGAAAGCAAAATCTCCTATAGAAGTTACACTATCTGGGATATCAATACTGGTTAAACTGGTACAGTTATAGAAAGCATTACTTTCTATGCTAGTTACAAAATCTGGGATAGTAATATCGGTTAAGTTGGTACAATTTTGGAAAACATAACTACCTATCTCCACAACATCGACACCGCCAATTTGCGAAGGTATTACCACGTCTCCACCAGGGCCGGTATAATTGGTTATTGTCCCTGTACTACTGTTAAAAGTAAAATCTTCATCAGCAGCACTCGCAACCCCTGCAAAAACAAAAAACCCAACAAACAATAAAGTTAAAATTAAAATAGTTTTTTTCAAAAAAAACCCTCCTTATCGGACTAATTTAGTTGTAACAGAAAATTTTTCTCCATGTAGGGTTTCAACATAAGTTATGCAACTCTTGGCAGTTCCCACTGGGATTACTGCCGATACTTTTTCGCCAGGTTCAATAATTTTGCTTGCTCGATAAATTTCCCTCCCTTCTGCAAGCGTGTAAGGCACATATGCCTGATCTCCAGTGTTGGTAATAGTTATCAATGCTTTCTCATCCTGCACAGTAAGACAGGCAGGGATAGAAACACCAATTTTACCCAGTTTTTCTTGCTCTTGCTTTTCCGGCTCCTGGTTAAAATACTCGGTTCCAGGTTTGCCTAGTTCTGGACCTGCAACTTCCTGTACTGGACGGGTATATGAGTAGATTAGCGCAAACAATAATAATGCTATAATCACCCAAAGTATCCAAGTTTTACGATTTCTCAGTTTGTCTTGATGCTCCATTAAGCTCATTCCTCCTTTCTTAAAAAAAAGGCCGGGCACTCGGCCCGGCGGTAGATTTATTCTTCGCTAACAGGTTGACTATCTTCTGTCTGATTGAGTTCCTCAATTTCAGTATCATCTTCTGTAACGGGCTCTATACCCTCGGTGTTTTCAGAAATTAGAGCATCTTCAATAACCGTCCCAGTTTCGGTAGCATCTTCTACGGGACTAACTTCTTGGCTGGATTCCTCTGTGACTTCGGTATTTTCGGGTATTATAATTTCTTCAGTGTCGTTTGCAGTATGACCTTCGATACTTTCTGTAGTGGCATTATTTTCAATAACAGGATCTTCATTATTTTCTGTGAAATCTTCAATATTGTTTTCAACATCATTTTCTGCAATTTCCGCAGAATCACCTTCGATAATTTCTTCAGTAGCCGTTCCGGTTTCGGCAGCATCTTCTACCAAATTAATTTCTTGGCTGGATTCCTCAATAACTTCTTCGTTAGTATCATTTGTATCTTCGGGAATTGTGGTTTCTTCAGCAATACCTTCGTTGTCGGAAGGATCTCCTTCGGCAATAGTATCTTCGATAGCATCTATATTTTTTGTAGTGACATCATCTTCAGTAACAGTATTTTCTTTATCTATCAGAACTTCAGTAGTTTCAGGTTCGGCTATTTCTTCATTAGAAGTTTCAAATTCAGTTTCAGTTGTTTTTTTAGCAAGAGGTTCTTCTGTTGATTCAGTTTTTTCTTTATTTATTGGAATTTCAGGAACTTCGAGTTTAGGTTCGACTATTTCTTTATCTTTGGGCTGTTCATTTATGGGCCTTAATATCGGTTCTATAATAGGAGGCAATACAGGAGATAGTATTGGCGCAACTTCAAATGGCTGGAAATTAAATTTAGCTCCTATTAATTTTCCTTCACCCTCCAAACGAATTTTTAATTGGTTTTTTTCGCTGGCTGGAAAGGGTTCTTGATGAAGTATTTGACTGCCTTTTATTATTGCTATATTTTTGCCGTTAAGCGAAAAAGTAATTCTCAAAGTATCGGATACGCCAGTAACAGAATTTAGAATAAGCATTTCTTGAATTTCCATTTCAGTAATAGTGTTTTCTACAGGAGTTCCTTCTGAAATAACTTCAGATTCGACTGCTAGTTCAAGTTCTGGTTCTGGTTCTGGCTCTGATTCGACTATTGGTTCTGGTTCTGGCTCTAAAGTAGGCTCTGGTTCGGGTTCTGATTCTGAAGTAGGCTGTGGTGCTGATTCTGGCTCTGAAATAGGCTCAGGAGCAACAACTTCTATGGGTTCTGATATAGGGTTAGTAGCTGGCTCACCCTCTGCAAAAGCAGTAATATTAAGCGCAAACAGCATAAAAACGACTAAAAATGGGATTATTAATTTTCTCAATTTTAAATACCTCCTTTAAAATATTTTTTAAAAATATGTGTATTAGCACACAATAAACCCAAACAAAAACCTACAAACAGACAACTACAACCAAAAAATATAACCATAATACTACCCTCCTTTATAAATAGTCATAAAAAAAGCCCGCTGAAGCGGGCTTATAGTCTATTGCTGTTCCTGTTTCAATTTACGTCTACGTCTTAGGATAAGCAGCAACAATAAAAATAACAACAACCAGGGCCATATAGGAGTTTTCTTTTCAGGTTCTTTTTCTGGTAATTCAAAATCAACTATCATTTCTACTTCTTTTTCTGGATCGGTTTCGGTTAAGGTTACTTGTGCAGTTTCAAGGTCTTTTACGGTTTTACTGATAGGAATATATCTGGTTTCATCTGCTGTAGCTACCTGCAGGGTTTTAATTAGTATTTTTACATCGGTAATTGTAAGGTCTGCAAGATATAGTTTATGGTCGCCAAGTGGCACATTGTTAAACTCAAAATAACCTTTGCTGTCGGTATAAGTTGTGAGCGGTTTTGAGTGTAGCTCTAACCTCGCATTAGTCAACGGCTTGCCATCTTTCATCTTTATTATGCCTGTTACTGTGCCAATGATTGGCTCAGGTATTTTCTTAGTTATCTTTTTAATTACTGGTTTTGGTGCTGGCAGGGGTGCTGATTCTGGTTCGACTACTGGTTCAGGTGTCGGGACTGGTGTTACTGGTTCAGGCTCAGGTTCTGGTATAGAATCTGGCTCTGGAGTAGGTTCTGGTTCTGACTCTGGAGCAGGTGCTGGAGCAGGTGCTGGAGCAGGTGCAGGTGCTGGAGTAGGTGCTGGTGGTGTAGGTGCTGGAGCAGGTGGTGCTTGAGCTATAGGCTTAATATACCAGCCAAAAGGCATACGGCTTGGACCAGCACTGATATGATTAGACATCACCCATTTATTTTTGTCATTCCAATCTGGGGTTGCCCATACAGTGTTTTGTCCATTAGTGGAAGGAGTATATGTTGTAGTTGCAAACCCATTATTATCAGTAAATGTAGTGATTGTTGTTGTATTATTTGTAAATACACCTTCACCAGAACTAATTGTCCATTTTACAGGCATATTAACAGCAGGTGCTTTAACGGTTGCATCAGCTAACTTATTATCATCCGCAAAAAAGTATTGTGCTTGTAATTGTACTGTCTGTCCTATTTTCCTGGCTTCATTCGGAACGGCCTTTACCCACTCATTTCCCGTTTTATACCTGAGTATATCGGTGTTAGTATTATCACATTCAGTAAATGAATGAATACATAATGGCTGGAATCCACGGAATTGTAATCCATTTTCATCCCAAAGCTCGACAACAATTCGTGCTCTATGCGCATCGCCTATTGGTGCGGTAATTTTTACTGGAATATCCCCTCTACCGCGGGTGTTAGAGTAATGACTAACTTCAAAAATATTTTTATTATTTACAGGACTCTCTACTTTGCCTGGAGTTATGATTAGGCTCCCAGGTTCAGATTCAAAAAACAATTTAATTGTGCCATGGTCGAACCCACTAAAATCGTACGAATATGTTTTAGTCTCGCCAATATCAAAAGTAGCATCTATTGGCCCTGTACCAGAAGGATTTAAGAGGGACGTCCAAGGGTGCGAAGTTCTGCTTGGATCAACAACAAATTTGCTTGCTGGTAAATTGTAAAAACTATCTTCAGAGGCTGGATTAATATTATAATGCCTATAAGATATAGCAGACTCAAAATAAGCCTGACCTCCTGCAGAAGAAGATGGACCTTTAGTACGAACAAAAATAGTTAATTCTTTCTTGCTTCCATCCGGCATGGTTATTTGAAATACCCCATATTCCTCTTGGTTTCCGGTAATTGAGTTATTAGGATTAATTACAAAAAAATCGCCCGAAAGTTGATTAATAGTAATATCATTACTTAATGTTCCATCTTTTTTCAGTGCTTTAATTGGGATTGTTTGCCCTTCTAAAATATATAATTCTCCGCTCGGATAAATATAATAATCATCAATAGCATTATAGACAAGTTGAACTCTTATTTGGTCAGAAAATACGGTAAAGGTTGGAGTCGTATATATAGCATCAATAAATACAACTCCTAATCTTGTTTCACCTGTTGACCAGTATTGACCAGTAATTAATCCACTATCATTAACACTTGCAATATCTTCATCTTGGCTTTGCCAAACAACTTGATTAGATACGTCTTGAATCGATCCATCAGCGTATCTTAGAATTGCTGTTGCTTGGATAGTATCGCCAGAATTAATTATGGCTTGCGGAACCATAATCTCTAATCCCGTGATATCAGCCGCAAACGCCGAAACCGGGAATAATGAGAACATAAACGCAAACAATATTAAAATCGAAATCTTTTTACGCAAAATCAATCATTCCTCCTTTGTGAATTACTCCTTTAAATAATATATTTTTAGGACTGGCTCTACACCTCATTTAATCACCCCCTTAAAATGTCCTTAAAAAAACCCCGGCTATTGCCGGGTAATAGTTTATTTAATGTCAACAAATACAACTTTTGATAAGTCTACACCTGCTATTTCAGCATATTCCTCAAAAGAGATTTTTCCATAATTTAACCTCCTATTTTAAAATACTGGCAGATTCCAGTCCAAACGATGTTGATTTTTTCGCCAGCCCAAACGATAGCCGGATGTTCCACGCCATTTGAATAAGCTACATATAGAGCTACACTAACCACAATAATAATAGCCAATAAATAAATAACATCCATAAATGTGTTCCACACTAAAAAGAAAACGTTTCCTGTTTTACGGCCTGTAGATTGACTAATTTCTTTTGTTTTAACCTCTATTTTTGAAGTCATTTCGATTCCTCCTTTCTAAAATAGGTAGTTCACATAATTTCCTATAACATCTGAAGCATTAAATAAAAACTGGGTTAAGTTGTTTTCAACCGGGAATATTCCTGCAACTTTGCCTGAAATGAACAACACAAACGCAACAAGTGCTGCCAGTAATAATAAGTAAAAGCCTGTTCTAAGTAGGTGATATATAATAGCCAAAATTGAGCCTACAACATTCCCTATCGTGGCTGTACCGTCTGCTACTACTGTAATTCCAGATATAGTTGTTGCAGTAGACTGGTTAATAGGCTGGTTTTTTGTCTGTGTTTTAATTTTGGACTGTTTAATTTTCGTGCCAGAACACACCTGATTCCTGCCAGACTCTTTGGCCTTGTAGACCATTTCATCTGCAATTTTCACGATTTCTTTTTTTGCTGTCTTGTAGTCAGCGACTCCTGCTGAAAAAGTAACTCTGATGCTTGTTTCAAGCGATATAGATATGTCGGTTTGTTCCCATTGTTGGCGAATTTTCTCTATTAGGTTTGTGGCTGCCTGTAAGTTTGTACTAGGCAATCCTACAATAATTTCTTCTCCACCGTACCGTATTACAACATCTGATTTTCTTACTTGGGTTTTTAAGAAAGCTGAAAACTGGGTTAATACCGCATCACCTGCGGCATGGCCGTAAGTGTCATTGACGGATTTGAATTTATCCAGGTCTAAAAATGCTATAGCAAAATTCTCTCCCTGAGCAAACTGAATTTCAAGCCAATCTTCCATAAACTCCCGATTATACAGCCCTGTAAGTGGATCATTCTGTGCTTTATTTTTTAATTCTTCCATAGCTGTACTTATAGATTCAATCTTATTTATAATATTTTCCAATAATTCTTCCTGCATAAATTAATCATCCTCCTTTCGAAATATCTATAAAAAAAAGCCCGCCTAAGCGGGCTAAACTAACTGTTTTGGTATTCAGAAGTCTTTTCGATTAAGTGCTTTGATTCTATTTTGGATACTAGGATGTGTAGAAAAAAATTCTCCAAATGCTGAAAGCGGGTTGTATATACAAAGAGCAGCTATAACAGGGTTTTCAACTTGCTGATTTTTGATGCAGGCATCAAGTTTAGATAAACTTGATGCCATTAACTCAGGAGATGTTAAATTAGCTGCTCCAACATCAGCGGCATATTCTTGTTCTCGAAAATATTTCAAACTTGAAAGCTGTCCTACAAATCCAAATAAGGTTCCAGTAATCTTTATTGCGATATTGGTTAATCCTGCAATCATGTTTGCTGCCGATGGACTAATCCACATCATAAAATATCCAGCTAAATATATAGGTGCTAAAATAACATATGTGATGCCTTGTATTGCTGTAAGTACAGCTATACGAGTGGTACAGTCGTTATTTACGATATGTGTAATTTCATGGCCGATAATAGCTGATAACTCATCTCTACTGAGGTTTTCAATAATTCCTGCATAAAAGACTATAGCAGATTTTTTTGGAGTACCGATTGCAAATGCGTTAATGACTTTGCTGTTAACCCATGCAATTTGCGGCATATTTTCTAATCCGGCTTTTGCTGCTAGAGTATAAACCATATCTAGTATAAAACCTTCAGTAATAGGCTGTCCCCCAACTGACTTAACATAGCTTTCGACACTGTTGTTAGACTTAATTATGGCAGTAATCCATGCAACTCCAACAATAATAAGCGTCCATATAAGTGCGAGAGTAATACCATCAAAATTAACTCCTGCCAACACCAAAAACAATAAAAAGGTTGACATAGCAATACCTAACAAAACTTTTCCTAGTTTCAATTTGATTCCTCCTTTTGTGGTAAAAAATTAGGTTTTTCAAATTTTACTAACTTGTCAAGACTATATATACAGAGATACAATGCTTGCAATTAATGCTATTAAGTAAATCCCAACAACACTCAAATATATTTTTTCAGTCATATATTTTCACCTCCTTTCTAAATAATTGAAATACCACCATTTACGACAGAAAAAATAACAAGGACAGTAAAGGCAGAAATTGCAAAGACATTATTAATGCCCAAGCTATTAACACCCAAACAATAACGTATAAAGAGCAAAACATTGTTGTAAACACCAACATAAATAAAACCTCCTTTTTACTAATAAAAAACCCTGGCTGATTAAACCAGGGTTTTTAAATTCTTAAAAAATGCTTTTTCTAACTTCATCGGCCAAGTCTCCCGTGCTATGACTATAACGTTATTTCCTAAATTCCTTAAATCCTCCGGCCTGATAAGTGGCTGTCCTGACTCTTGCCAGTTTTGACTTTGGTTACGGCCCCCACTACCCGAATCTGATGAATTTGAGCCACGGCCTCCACTACGGGTAATAATAGTTTGCTGCCCTATCATATCCGAAAAATATTTCTGCCCTTGCGGATCTGTTGAATTGAAGATAGATATATAGTTGCAGTTGTCAATAATTCTGCGTCTGGTAACGTCCTTGTACTTTTCATCAATATCCGCAATTGACTGTCCTGCTAACATAACATGGACATTCCGACTGCGGAGTGTTGCCAGCATTTCTGGAAGTTGATCCATTTTCCCGAGTTGTGGAAATTCATCTAAACACACTAAAATATGTGGTTGCTTTCTTTCACCCCGGGCCTGTAAGTGTCTCAACAACTGCATGAAAATTAATCTCCACAAATCAGCCGATTGCTTGAGTTTAGCTTCAGGTATTTGTAAATATACTGTAGTCCCTTCTTCCAGCATATCAAAGGTGAATGTTTTTCCTGGAAGTGGTGTGGTACAGTTTCGAATCTCAAAATCTAATGCAAATGTTCTTAGAAAATCGCTTGCATTGGAAATATAATACCCACGTGTTTTTTGGTCTGAGGATACAAAACCACCACCGAATAATCTTGCAGTCTCATCCGATTCCGATATTGATTCCGCTATAACCTCATGCCCAGGAATTATTTTACCTTCCTCATCTCTTCTGGTTTCTGCGCTGGTCATTCTCATAACCAAATCAAAGATTGTCCCGTCTTCTACGGCAGAAATATAAGCCAGTGCCGAGGTAAGTGCTCTTGCGCCATCAATGACCCATTGATTTTGGCCTGCACCACCTGGTGGATCTGGAATAAGAGAACGTCCAAACTCCTGACATTCAATAATACCTTCTGGTGTAGGATCGCAGGCTGATAATGGGTTGTATCTCCATGTGTCTGCTTTAGTAGGATTGATTACGATTACATTTCCATATTGCCTGCGTTGCTCTGCTGTTGCATTGTATAATTCTCCTTTGATGTCGAATACAACTGCACTACCCGGGAAACTTAACAGCGTTGGGATAATACCACAGGTTGTTTTTCCTGAACCTTGACCTCCAATTAGGATTGAGTGCCAGTCTGATTCTTGAGGGCCAATTATTTGCTTATCCATTAATCCTAAAACCATATCTGGTTGCGAATTAACTAGGTCTGCATTTTTTGCATCTATAAGGTTAGCAAACCGCTGTTGCCCTAATGGTGATTTTCGGTGTCGCTCTTTAAGAGAGCGGTTTCCGTATGCAATTGCAGCAAAAACAAAAATAGGATAGATAGTAAATAAAGATACTGCTTCTGTTAGAAAGAAGTCAGGGTTACCAGATGCACTAAATAAAATGAATGGCAATCCTAGTAAACAGTCTATAACAAATAACGCAATATATAATGATAATCCAGACAAAGGTATGCCTGGGGCAATTTTCTTATTGACCCAGGCAATTATTCGGACTGGCAACATAAATATCTGCCAACATAAGCGGGCAATTTGAGAAAAATTAAGTGGTTCGCCATGATTTGCCATCTTACCTTCCTCTTTCCATAATTTTTTCTGCTGCTTTCCCGATACCTTTGGCAAGGTTTTGTCCCTGAGATTTTTGGACTTTAACATCTACTTCTTTTTGCCAATTTTTTTGGTGTTTTGCAAATTGCGTTTCTAGTTTTTTCTTTTGTTGTGGATCTGTGGTTTTGTTTATTTTCTCTCGAGTAGCTACCATCTGCCCAAATGAGTTCATGTTTTTTCGTTCTTTAGCTTCACGATTAATTTCTTTTTCTTTTTGCTGATGTGTAGGTATCTTTTCGTTTTTCTTATCCTTTCTGTCTTCGTTATAATATCTCTGCCGATTTTTACGATTTTCTTGCCTTTTCTGTCTTTCAGTTCTTTCGAAATTCTTTTGCTTTTGCTGTTCTGCAAGTTCACGATATTTCTTTTCCTGCTGTTCAAGTTGTTTAAGCTGTTTGATTTGATTCCAACTATTTGAGTCTTTTTTAAAATGATCTAACAGCCCTTTTGATGCAAACTTCCATTCTAAATTCGTTCTTTTAGCTTTACATTCATTTGCCAGTTTTTCATAATCTACCTGCATAATCACCTCTCCCTTTCTATTTCCGGCTCTTTAGTAAGCCGGTTCAAATTTTCCTGCCTGGATTCTTCCAGGACTTGTTTCTGAATTGTAAATTGCTTTTCTAATTCAGCTTTCTTGCCCAGATCTGTTTCCTTTATCATTTGCAAGCGAATTTCTTTGAGTTTTTTAAATGCCGTTGGTTCTGGTTTGGATTGTAGACTACTTTCTATTGCAGTCTTGGTATAATCTGCCCCTAATGATTTGCCCCGAATGTTCTTTTTTATTGCTGGATGATTAAATGTGAGGTTTTTCCCTCGTACATTCATTTCGATGCCTTCAACTCTTAACTTGGCTTTCATTTCTGAAAGATTTTTACTGTTAAGCCTGGCTTGATCGATTGCTGCTCTTAGATCCATCTTCCACGATTTTTCGCCTAATTTAAGTTCTGCTGTGGTGATTCTTTTCCTTGAAGTTCGATCCAATATAGTTGATAAACCCTTCTCACGACAAAGTCTGTCGGACTCTTTCTTAATGTCAATCAGATTTACGTCCCCAGGTTTTTTCCCTCCGCCTTTTTTAAAGTTAGTCTGATGTAGTTTTTTGCCGGTCATAAAATCAACTGAATTTATGCATATATGGTTGTGGATGTGACCTCGGTCGGTGTGAGTATAGATAACAATCTCATAATTGCCTGGAATAGATTTTGCCAGTTTGTAACCGATTGAGTTTGCTTCTTTCGGTGATATTTTCTCCGAAGTATGAAAGGACTGAATTAGGTGAAAAGCCTGAGTGTTTTTAGTTTTATTGTGAAGTTTTCGGGTAGTAAGGAATTCTTTTTGTGCTGTTTTAGGATTTACATTGATTGCCGATGTCCAACCAACTTTTTTTTGCTGACCACAATATCGAAGCAAGTTCCCTGAGTTTTGTGTTCTGAAAATCTTTATGATTGCAATATACATCACTCCTTTCAATAAGCTGTAACACTGTAACGCCTATATTTTTCCAACACATTTACTAAGGATTTGCGATATCTGTTCTAGGTTATGGTTGATATTAATATTCTGAGTTTTTGAATCTGGCTTGTTTATCCAGGTTTCGATTTTTTTGAAGTGCAAAATAATATCTAAATACTGTTCTTTGGTTAGAATGGGCTGAATGATTTTTTGTTTTTGTACCAGCTTTCTGAAATATTCCTGGGGAGTTAAATTTAATGCTTTTGCTTTTTGTTCTAACGAAGCAAACTCTTGTTCCGATACCCAACAGGTGAATCTGCGATTTCTTTTCAAAAACACCACCTTCCTTTCATACTGAAAAACTTGGCGGGGGTTCTAGGGGGTATCCCCCTAGCCAGATATTCGCGAGCGGGAGCGCTGCGAATAGCCTCTTGGTAAGCGCAACGCGCGCACCAAGAGGCGTATCTGGCTAAGTGTAATAAAAGAGATAAAAACACCCTCTATAGTTGAAGAAACTATAGAGGGTGTTTTGTTAATATATGGAATTATTTTGCCTGTATGACATGTTTTTAAGATTGTTGTATCTGGGCATTATTTCCAATCCTATGATATTTTGGGATGGGTTAGTGAACATTCTCTATAATTAATTCTGTGCCAGGATTAACGACATCAGTCGATAAATTGTTAATATTTTTAAGTGTGTCAATAGCCATTCTATATTGATTGGCTATACTCCAAAGGCTATCTCCGGGTTGAACAATATATATGTTCTTAGCTTCTGGTTTTTCCAAATCATTTACGTTCTCTTCTATATCTTTAGAATTTTTAGTAGCGGTGAACACATCTGCCTTAAGCTTTGCAAAACACTCTGGACGGATGTAATAATACCCTGAACCATAACTCCAACTAGATGCACACCAATCACCTGCCGGAGACGCATAAATGCTCGTATCTGCTTCCCCAGGAATAATATTCCTTTCTACTAACTCGCAAAATCTCGCATGACTCATGATAAAAAAGTCGCTACCGTCATTTGCGATAAATACCTCAACTGAGGACTCAGGCACAATCTTTTGTTCGAGAGACTCTATATCCTCAGCACTTGCAACTCCTACACAACCGAATAGTAACAGTCCACATAACATCAACACTATTATTTTCTTTTTCATTTTAGTTCCTCCTTTTAATTTTTGGGCCTCGACTAAGCCGGATTTCTCTACTCTCCTTTCAAAAGAAAATTCTATAAAATAAGAAAAAGCCCGGATTTCTCCGGGCTTAATTTAAGTTAATTAACTTTCTTCAGCGTAATACCTATAAACGTTAGGATAATTAATTATTATATTTTTTATAATAATTAATTAATACGATAGCGTTTGAAAAATAGCAGTAATTTGGTTAATACTGGATATCGCCTCGTGATATGCCGGCCCAAGTGCTTGCCAGGCAAATAATCCCAATACAAGCAAAATGGTCAATTTTCCCATTTGTATAGCTGCTCTTTCTGGAGATATAACAAATAGAAATCCAAAATATGCAACACCCAATAACCCTAACTTGACTGGTATCGTCAAAATCTCTGCTGATAATGCTGATATATAAGCTATAAACGTATGGATATGGCCCATGCCTAACAGCAATAACAATACGGCTGTAGCAAAACCTCCAAATAACCATAACCAGCTATAGTCTCGTTCCTCCACAATATCCCACACTCCTGTACTGGAGTTATATCGCTTTTCGTACCTTCTTTCTGGCGATTGTCTTTCTGTCGGATTTGGCGAATCTGCTAAGCCTGAACTGGCAACCTCGTATGCAACCTCGTATGCCAGTTGAAGTTGTTTGAATTTTTCCTCCGTTCCTCCTGCGTCTGGGTGGTACTGCCGAGCTAACCTACGGTATGCTTTTTTGATACTGTCCTGGGTGACAGGACAGTTGAGGCGTAAAAAATGAATTGCCTCTTGATACTGCATACTACCTACCTCCTATCCAAAATAATTTAAAAATTCCTTTTTATCAACTTCTTTGTCCTGGGTATTTTGGGTATGGCCTTGTTGTAATAACTCCTGTATCTCTGCCATTCTCTGTCCTAAATCTAGCCATTCCCTAATGATCTGGCTCCGTTTTCCTGCTGAAATAGCAAATACCGGGTGATTTGCCGGTAAGCGAATCTCCAGTCGCCTCAATGATTCATCCATGTTTTTAGACCTCCTTTGCCGGGACTTTTACCGGGATGTAGGTATCCCGGTAATACTGATACCGGCACAAATAATATAAAACTTCGATAATTCGGTATTTAGGGGCATAAAAAAATACCGGTACATATAATAGGAAGGTTCCCGGTATTGGTACTGTAAAAATGTATTCTAATATCGGTGAAATCTGGTTTTCTGGATACCGGTATATGATTATCTCGGATACAAGTATAATTTTTGTTGAGTTCCATCAACAAATCGAATTATTGCTGCTAGTTTTTCTTGGCTTTTAAGATTAAAAAATTTTTCGTAATTCAGAAAAGTATTGAGATTGTTTTCTCCTGATAAGGAAACTAAATAATCTTGACTTAAACAGATAATAGTTTTGGGTGGCGCAAAAAGTCCAGCAATATTTATGGGTGGTATCGTTTCGTCCTTGAATGAAAAAATAATTTCCTGAACCGGTTTCTCCACATATAAATATATATCTCGTACCATGCCTATAGAGTCCGTCTGATAAAACAAATGATTCTCCGAAGATACATTTATCTCTGTTGGGGAGATAAATGTAGGCTTTGGTAAGACAGTAAACGGATCTTTTGCTGAATGGACTGTTTTGCCTTTTGTGATGTCCCTGACTTCAAAATGCAGGTGGTGTGTAGTGGTTTTTCCACCATACATAGTGTTTCCCGATATACCTATTTGGGTTCCTTGCGTAACGTAATCTCCAACTGCAATATTAAAGCTGCTTAGGTGGCCGTAAATGTACCAACAATCGTTTTCCTCTATAATAATATGCTTGCCGTACCACGCCCTCTCAGTAATCTCTCCGGCAAAAATAACTTGCCCTGACAAAGAAGCTACAACAGGAGTACCTTCAGGTGGGGTAGTAATATCTACCCCATGATGGTACTTGTATTGATTGTTTCTTGGTGCGCCATAAGGCTCTTGGATTGTGGTATAACCTGGGACAGGCCATATAGCTGTCTCAGGGATATGAAACGTGCGTGACTCATTTTCTCCAAAAACAGTAATGCTGGTGGGGCTTGGATTAGGCAGATAAAAATCAATAGCCTCTTTGGATAACCATATGTCGTAAAAAGGAGAGTTTTCTTCTATAATGTCGGTGATAGTATATGATTCTGTTTGATTTTTAAGTATTATTTTTTCTGGTTTGAAATCTACTGTGACCTGATAATCAGTGAGCGAAGAACCTTTTGGTTCTTGATAAGAATTAGCCGTCGCAATATAGATAGGTCTATCTGCATAAGCAGGAGTAGATACTATCATCAGCAACAATAAACTCAATAATATTTTTTTCATAAAAACCTCCTTTCAACTATAATAAAGCTAAATACCCGCTTGCATTTGCGAAAACCGCGTCGGAAACGATATGTTGATTTGGGAACTGCGTGATATCTTTTTCGAAAAACAAACTCCCGCCTCCGGCTAATAAAGTAGTATCTAAATGCCCTGTACGATTCCCCCAGGCGGCAAGTATTTTCTGCGAAATAGCTGATGCTATTTGTTTGCGAGATTCTATGGCTTTGGGAGTAAGTACATATTTCTTGCCATTGTAAGAAACCGGTTCGCCGTTGAGAGTTTTTTCTACTACATAGGACTCCATTTCTGTAGGCAACGGACTTCCTGTTTGGGTTTGGAATTCCCGGCTGATAGCCGAATAAACAAGATGTACTCCTGTCTCTACAGAGCCACAAGCCTCCAAAACCGGGATAGGTTTGCCTTTTTTGAGTTGGAAAAGCAAATACTCTGTAGTATATGTTCCTATATCCACGACTCCGATAAAGCCATTCTCTGGCAATATTTCCGAACAAACAAATAAAACTCCTGCACCTTGCGGGATAACCTGTACATGAGAAAAACTGATATATTTTTGAAACTCCTGTATAGATACATAGGCATTTAGGGATTTTAACCGTTTCTCGAGTGCCTCTTTTTGGTTCGCATAATAAGCAAGCGGTAATCCTACAGCAATTTCATTACAATTGTCATTTTCTTCCAATAGATGAACTGCTGTAAGCAATAGTGGATCGTGAAATTCTTTTGGCTTTTTTTGAGATAATATTTGCGTTGCAACAAAAGATTGTTTTGCTGCTTCTCCCACTAGGAGATTTTCCTGACTGGAACCAGTAGTAATTGACACCTGATATTCAGGTGTATTCCCAAACATTTCTTTAAGCCCTAAATTTTGGCCTCCCGGTGCAACCAGGGAAGGAAAAGAAATCTTCCTCCCATGTTCATTCATGGCTTTTGTGTGGCCGTACCCTACGTCTACTGCTATCTTCAATTTATAATTCCTCCTTTCTAATTTTTAGGACGCGCGTCCTTTAACTAACCATATATTGACAATGTTCAGCCATTGTTTGCGGATCTTCCACAACCCATGGGAAAATCTCTGCCAACCCGACTAAGCGAAATACTGTCAAACTGATGTAAAACTCCACAGAGTCGCCCTCTATATCCAGCATTGAGATAGTCTCGTACAGTCCCTCGTCTCCCTCTGCCATGTAAATCTCCAGCAACGTCTTGAGCAGCTCCCTGGCCTCTTGTATCTCCTTGGGAGAGAGTTCGTACCCCTCCAATATACTGGAAAAGTCCCCCATAATTTCTTCCTTTTGCTCTTTTCTCATTTTTTTTCTCCTTTCGAATTTAAGATTTTTTTCGCCGCTGGCGAAGCTACAAACTTGGGAATAGTCCTGTATATACCCTCTTGGGTAGGTCGTCTTGCCCTGGCTGGATACAAGACTCCGAGCTTTGGTATTACCACTCTTCTCCCTTTTGTTAAATTTTGTAAAATAAGCGGAATAAATGACCGCTGGACGATATCTTGTACCGTCTCCACGGGGATCTGAAGCTCGGCCGAAATCTCGGCCATAGCTTCGGATAGTTTTATTTTTTGCATAAATAACACCTTCTCTCTCTTTTTTAAAACTCTACAACTCTTACAGTAGCTGCAGATTCCGGGAAATCCTCTATACCTCCTGTATCCCCCGAAAACAGTAGAGGTACTGCCTTTCCAACATTTCCATGGTATCGGGATTTCAGAATCGCTAATTCCATAAGAGTTTTTTCTTCCGCCTCTGCAAAAGCTGCTGCCTGGTTTGTAGCATCGGCATTGTCTTGCCAGTACCAGCCATCCGCTGGTGCTGATGGTATTGATGTACTGCCCTTGTGCCTAGCCATGCTTGCGTTCCAAATGCCTATCACATTTGCAGAATACTGCTCGATAGTCGCACTATGCCGTATACAGGTCAAATTTGGCGTTTCGGTATTTTTTGCCTCCCGGTTTATCTGGGCAAAATTTACAATTGGGATATTTTTACTGATGGCGTGAAGATTCAATTCATCCATAACCGCCTCGATTTCCTCGTCTCTACTTCGGTACTTTGCCCTGCCAATCCTGAGTTGCTGTATGTAGTCCACTATAATTACATCCGGGATAATATCTTCTGCCAAAACTAAAAGTTGCTCGCACTCCCGATATTCCCATGCTGGCGGCAGATATAACCTTTCGCAAAAATCTCGGATAATCGGCAAAGCATGGTATATGTCTGGCATGACCGGCATACCAGCACGGTAGTTTTGCAACTCCCGATTCAATTTTGGCATCGACACACCAGCCAAAATTCCCAGCATCCGCATAGTCAGGATTTCCGGCGGCATCTCTCCGCTCCAGAACAGGACTTTTTTGCCCTGCCGGAGAAAATCGAGTGCCAGCGATATAGCTACTGCGGTTTTGCCATGGCTCGTGCCGGCTATCATGGTTGTTATACTGCCAATGTCAATTTTTGTTAGTTTAGATAATTCCTGCCAAGGCCAATCCAATCCTGATGGCCTGTTTAGAAATAAATTCAGCATCCTGTCAAAATTTACCTCAGTTGGTAGCTTGAAATATAAACCTTCCGTTTCAAGTTCTTCTTTTTTAATGGAAATTACTGACAATTGTAATTCCTCCTTTAATTTTTAAGGAATACTGAACAAGTAAATATTCTATATTCAGTATTATATTCTTCAGTAAAAAAATAAGAGAGCCGCGCTTAAAAGCGGCTCTCTCTATAGAATCTATAGATTCTATATATTCTACGGAAAAACTGACACCCCTCAAACCTCGGCGGCTCAAGGGGTTTCGGATTCAGTATATGGCGTATTGGGTCTCACTTTTTGGCGTATTGGGTCTCACTACTTGGCGTATTGGGTCTCACTTTTTGGCGTATTGGGTCTCACTTTTGCTTGTTTGGGTTGGCATATTAGGTCTCAATTGTCCTGCCAACTTAATCATGTATTTATTATGTTCAGGCATATATTGATAATCGCTAATCATAATTGGATATAATTGGTTAATTACATTTTCGATGCTTTTTCTCAGCCTATCTTTTCTAGTTTCTTTATATTGCATAATTTCCTTTAGTTTTATAAGGCTGTACTCAACTTCATTTTTAGGGATAAGTGCAGATAGGTTGTAGATAAGGTTTTTTGTAGGAGTTATGAGTCGCCTTGGTGCTTGGTTGGCCTTCCGTAAGGCGGCCACTGGCACGGGTGCTTTAGGCAGTTTTTTGTCCTTCAGGATTTGTGCATAAATATCATTTATCTTAATTTGTGTTCGTGCAACTCTCGGATTTATTATCCCGCCGTCTATCGAGACTTCTTTAACGGCATACTCGATAAAACCAAATATACTTTCATATTTGTAAGTTTTCCCCTTTTCTATTCTATACAATGGCTGGCCTTGTATAGTATACAATCGTGCAAATGCCAGAACATTCTCTATCTCTTGTGCACAGTTTCCGTTAAACGCTATACCCATATTATGGGCAATTTGCCGTAGCGATGACATAATAATATTGTTGTCAGGATAATTATTGTTAAAAAACATTTGCGTAATACAAGCAATAGTGTCTCGAAAAAGGTTCTGGCTAGGCAATGAATTTATGACCGCAGTTGGAACATAAAAATATCTATCGTCGCCTATCCGATGCCATGATACTCTACCTCGTTTCTCAGTTTGCATAAGCAATTCCTTGTTTTGTCTGGGCATATCTGTATCAAATACATACCGATCACGGCAAAAATCGGCAGGCAAAGTAACGGTATCGCTTGAGTGTTCCCATTCCCATTTTGCCAACCACATCCCTCCTTCCTGTATAAAAAAGCCCGTTAAAACGGGCTGTTAAAATTAACGACATATAACATCCATAACCGAATAATTTTTTATTTTTGCCTTATCTTCCTCAGGCAACATTATATCTATTTCAGCGACTTTTGCGTTTGCTTCGTTGTGTCGTTTTATCAGAAACAAAATCAATTTGTCAGGATTTGTTATCTCAGACGACCAAACGAATGTTCTATCCGCAAAATCTATCCTGATCAACTTTGTTTGTATTTGCATCCATTCTTCTCTATACTTATCATATTTATTTTTCGTAAAACTGAACCAGGCTTTTCCAGGAGTAAAAACACCTTTCCTATCTATCTCTCCATATACACCATCTACTACATCGTTTTGATATTGATTACTCAGGATGCCCTTTCCTGTCATTTTCAGAATCAGGCTAATTATTTTTTCGTTGGGCGTTTTTTTATCCAATTCATGCTCAATTTCCTGTATTTTCTTGTTTTTCAAGATAAATCCTCCTTAAAATTTTTTTTAAAAAAACCATAATAATAAAAAATAATTGCTGTAATACATCCCTCCTTTTATACAACCCGGCTATGCCGGGTAAAAAACGCTGTAACGCTGTAACGCTGTAACATCTAGGCAGCAAGGTCTTTCCTAGTTTTCTTTATTTTGCCGCCTACACTTTTCTTCCCGTCCTGCCCTTGTTCGGAGGCTTCAAGAAATATATCTTCAGTCTCGCTGGTCTGTGGCTTCTGTATTTTTTGCCGTATCTCCATCGCCTCAACCAGCAGCCTAGCTCTATCGCCAGTGCCAGAATTTAACATATCATATATCTCTTGGAGTCTCTTGGCATCCTCGGATATATATTCTGTTTCTTCCGATTTGGTGCTCTCTTCCAGTATTTGGACTTCGCCAACCCATACATCTACTTCCTCAACATCCTGCTGTCTCCGATTGGCTCTATCGTCCTCAGTTTCTGGCATTATCCCCTCTCTGCTGTCTGTACCTATCCATCCAGCAGATATAAACATTTGTTCCAGCACTTGCTGGAGTGCAGCAAGTGTCCCCTCTTTGGCTGTTGCCAGGGCTTGCTTTGCAAGTTCAGTGTCAAGCCCTACGCACCAGGAATGGCGGGTATCTATCGCAAACTCTACTGCTACCGTCTTTAGGGCTTGTTCCTGGGTCATTTTTTTAGCCCCCATGAACGGGACAAACACAGGAGCCTCGGGCGTATATGTCCATACAGGGTCAGATGCCGATACAGGAAAATTACTCCAAAAAATAGAGTCTGGATACTGCTCTCGCTGCTCTCGTACCATCTTAGCAAGGATGGGCTGTATCTTTTTGTTTTTATACAGCCTCCGCATTAAGCTCTTTGCCTGCCGGATCTCTCTCTCATGTTTATTTTTAATAAGCTTAATTTTGCGTTTTTGCAACAACTCTGCATACTTATCCAAGGTAGCCATAGAGTCTAGCAAATATTGTATGTATTGCGGTTTTTTGTTTATTATTTTGGACATATCTGTAGTGCCAATATCAATTCGAGAGCCGAGTATCTCAGATATTTGTATATATATAGGATCATTATTCTTTCTTCTTTTGCCCTTCTCGTACCCTTTTAGGCCAAGGCTCTTCCTTGCTCTTAGGATAGTAGACCGAGAGCAAGAGAGGGCATTAGCTACCTCTTGGTCGGTATATCCCTGTCGGACTAAAGATGCTATCCTGTATTCAGAGATTTCCATTTTTGGCATAAACTCCACTCCTTTCTGAACATTTCCTTTAAAATTTTTAAAAGTAGCGGCTTTGTTGGCCGTTTTATTTATGTTACTATAGTAACACTATAGTGTTATTTATGCAATACTATTTTATATTTTTTTTTAATTATTTTTAGGAATAACATGAGTTTCGTATTGGATATTTTTGATAATTATATAAATGATATATAATACGTAGATAAGGGAGGATTAAAATATGCAAGCAGCAGACATTAGGCAAAAAAGAGAGAAAATGGGGTTATCGCTCCGTGCTTTTGCACAATTGGCAAAAATGAGTCCTGCATACCTATCTCGGATTGAAAAAGGCGAAGTAGTGCCTCAGCAGAGAACTTTAGACAAAATTATAAAAGTCTTTGCGCTGCAGGATCGGGGCGTTAGTATTGCAAATTATTATGTGCAACCTAGCGTTGCTGCTGAAAATAAGGGTAAGGCAGTAGCACAATTTATCTATTTAATAGACCGAGTTTTGTATGAGGCAGGAGAGAAAAAAGAAAAAGAGATAATCGCAGCAGTATTGGGATTCATGGAAACGTTGGAGATAGTTGCTTTGTCCACCCCAGTTAATGATAGCGAGATGGTCGGGGCTCTGGTGGAGGCTTATTATACTTATCTCAAACAAGAGAGACAAAAAGAGCAGGAGGAGAAAGTAGAAGATTAGACTATTTTATTGAAGATTATATTTCACTCGTACCGAAGTACGAGTGCCGAGTTGATGCAGAAAGTGAAGATTATTTTTCACTCGTACCAAAGTACGAGTGCCGAAATTTTGGGGTTCGTGGGCAGTTTGCAGAAGAAGAAGTAGATTATTTCCCGCTCGTCATACATGACGAACGGGAAATCTCGGTGTTTGAAACCAAAAAAGCCGGGATAAACCCGGCTAAATAATAACAACTAAACAACTTATATACAGCAAAAATACTATAACAGCAAACACACAACATATAGTCCCACGCAATATAGGTTGTACCTCAGAGAACATATATCTGCCATCGCTTTGCCCTCGCTTTGTTTTTACTGGAATTAAATTACCAAATCCTACCACAAGATTCAGCAGTCCAAAAAACGGCATCCAGTATATGGTTGCTATCCCAACTATCAGGTTTACTGCTGGTCCAGCTAGTGCAATCATCTTCTGTTTCTGCTGGCATATTGTGTCCCATTCAGCTTCAGAATGGTTTACCATTCCAGAAAAAGGAAAAGCAGTAATCTCCAGAATCCCCTTCTTGAAAAGCACTGGGCCTATTCCTACCCGGAAAAGTATCGGATGCAATCCTACTTTTCGAGACATCAGAAAGTGTCCAGTCTCGTGTATTATAGTTATCAGTATACAACTCATTATTATTATACATATTTTTCCAAACATATAATCATCTCCTTAATAAAAATTAAGCCAGGCAATTCGCCTGGCTTTTTCTCAATGACAATTTCTTCTGCTTACTTCAGCAGCAAATATCTCTCTTTCTGGCCGGACAGGCTTTTGTAAAATTCTGCGAACTTCAATTTCCTGTTCTTCAGCCGTCATCCCGGGATATATATTGTTTATCCGAAAAAGCAAATAAGTTATATCATCTGCAGTAAACAAACCTCCACGCTTATTCGCTTTGTTCAGAATTTTGTATATATCCTGTCGCAATTGCGTTTCTTTTGCTCTCTGTCCTGTATCCTTTAGGGCAGATAAAGCCTCTATAGCACTATTCATATACACCGCTCCCTGGTAGCGGCCTCACCTCCTTTTTTTGAGGTTCAACCGCCATCCAGGGTATGGCGGGGGTAGTTAAATATATAATTTTCGCATTTCTTTGCCAGATTTCATTTGGACAATTTTAGATTTCAGATTATCCAGATACGGCTTAAGCATAGTAGCTGGAATATATCCTACTACTTCTTTTCCTTCAGCTTCTTGTATTGGCCTTATCCCAATTGTTTCCAATTTTTTAACAAGAATTGGCGTGTCATTTGGATTGCCGTAAAGCCTGTCGTAGTATCTGGCTCCATCTCTCATCTGATGGACAAGGCATCTAGCTCTCATTTGTCTGCGCTCCACCCCCGCAATAGCCTTAGTTTTTTTCGACAGCAAACAAGCTATACTGGTTCCGGGGAGTGCCAACCATCCAACTACACTTTTACGGTACTGTCCCGAAGGCTGTGCCATACAGGAAGTCCAGCCGGTGGTAAAAGTGCTCATGCCTAGAAAATAGGCAGGGTCATTTGTTATATAGCAATCATCGCCCAACTCAGCCTCTTGTTGTATCTTGTTTCTCAAGGTTCTCTCAAAATCAATTTTGCGGATTTTCCAATGTTTCCGCAAATCCTCGATATTTTCTATATTCGATACTTTATTTTCTTTCGGCGGCTTCAGTTTGCACCACTCTTCCAGCCCATGAGCTTCTCGGTGGTGTTTTTGGTGTTTAGCGGCTCGTAGTCTGCGTTTTGTCTCCCTTGCGGGATATATCCCGTGGTCATCTACTGCTATTCCGCAAATTTTTCTTCTGCCATATTTTGCGGCCTGGCAAGTAGTTTTATTTGTGTTTATTACAAAACCGCTCCGCTTTACAATTTCTGGCACTTTAGCTTTTATTAATGGAATCAGTTGCGGATCATCAAGGCTAAGAGTCAAATCGTCCGCATATCTCGTATATACTATGTTTTTGCCAGATTTTTGAATCCATTTTAAAATTGCTTTGTCCAATACCGTCGCCGCTAGATTTGCTACTGCTGGACTTGTCGGAAGTCCCTGCCTGGCGGCTCCGTCCACGAAGCATTTCTCTTTCTCTTTTTTGGATAAATGTTGTGCCCGTTCAAGAGTCACAGTATCAAAAAAATTTTCTAAATCAAAGCTCATGGTATATGCGTGGCCTATGTGCTGCATGGCATTGGTTACTGGCGATTTTCCCGGCATAAAGCCATGCACGACAGAAGCATCACACATCCTCTTTTGTTTTTTGTTTAGTTCTCCTACTATGCCCCGCAACTCCCGTTTTTCCTCGGGGTTTGGCATATATATCGTCCTATATTTGCCGTTACGTTTAGATATTTGTACTATTTGCATATAAATACCTCCTTAAAATAGTAATAGGCTGTACCTTAGTACAGCCTATCCTCAGAAAAAAAATCCTGCATGAGACGGAGTGGCCGAAACGGAAATGATACGTAGGCGAAGCCGTAGTATCAGGCAGTGTAGGCCTCGAAGTCGTCTATTATGCGCTCTATCAACAGTATGTCCGGCGAAACGCACGGAACCTCCAGAGCACAAGCCAGGATGAGACGTTATCCAGCTATCCAAGTTTTGATAGCTAAGTATACAATAGTCCCTACCAACACAAGTGCATACATACATTTTCCTCCTTTCTTGTAAAAAAAAAGGAGTCCTCAATACAATATTGAAAACTCTCCAGAAAAACAAATAAGCCGAATCTGCAAGCTATAAACTCACAAAAATCGGCTTTTACACAACCGTATAATACGGCAAATTTAAAACACAACCAATAAAGGCAACTAATTCCTACAAAGTAGGCAAATCAGCAAAAAGCTGATAGAAAAATAATAGTTGCCATTATATTATCATATCCCATTTCAAAATTCAACAGTTTTAGAATTTTTTTTATATTTTATTGTCTTTTTGTTTTAATTTCATGGAATTCCCTTTCTAGCTGTGTAATTTTTTCAGGGTTAGTCTCAGTTTTTATCTCTATCTTTATTTGCTTCATTCTCTCAAATTCAGCCTGTTTATTTATTCTGTTCTTATTATTGTTTTTAGTGGCAGATTCTTTTAGACATTCTTTTATGCTATTTTTCTTTAAATCTGTCAGCATTACATATATTTTTGTTTTACTTGTGTCCAGCACTATCCTATCTTTTTCCACCTGTACTATTATTTCAGTACTATCAGGAGAAATAGCTACTTTATTATTATATTCACCACCACCCTGCTCCCACCGCACCACAAACCAAGCCAATGTTTCCTGTTGTTTGGGCTGGAATTTGCCATAGTCCTGCGGTATCCAGAATTCATTATCATTCAGTATCAAATTATATACATATCCCAGCTTTCTTAGCCGATATAAATGTTTTTTAGTTTTATTTCCATACTTATTCTCCAGAGCAGGATAGGGACTAGGCCCTACCCGTTCCAGGAAATCAAGCATTTCTGCCTGTATTGGCGAATTTACAAATCCTGTCATAATATCACCTACAAACGATTTACAAGCCAGAGGTGCAGTTTTCTCTTTTCAGCATCAAAAAACCGCACACGGCAGGAGACTCTCATTCCACGGGCAATATCGCCACGCAGCGGAATAGGAGCCAGGCCGAGGATACCCATACATAAATCCGGTTCGACAAAAACTTTTTCGTCCTGAACTACATATACAGTTCCAGAAATTATACTGCCACGCCGAAAATTGGCTCTTACCCAGGGATTAGGACGCGCATCCCGAATAGAAAGATTTAGCGGATCAGTAGCCAATACCTTGCAGTTTACTGTTTGTCCTGGCCGGTACTGGTCACGCAAAGGTTTTGTGTAGCATATTGCTGCCTTGCTCCTGGGAATCTCGAAGAATATTCCCTGTCCAATATCTACCACCAGAAAAGGTTTGTTTTCTCGGTATACTGTGGCTATTGTGGTTGCAGAAATTATTTTTCCTACCTCTATCCTAGACATTACCTGCTCACTTACTTTTTCAAGAACTTCCTGCCGACTACACGCTACTATCTCGGATTCAGCATCAAGTCCCTTTACTGTTACCCAGATTTGTTGGCCTACCATAGCATACATTAGCCGCTCATCCACACCAGACGCCGATAGTGGAATCAATCCTCGAAAGAACGGATATTCTGGGAAACTCACTATCCATGTAGGTTCATCCAGTTTTTCTACACCACCAATCCATGTTCGAACTATCCGATTCTGCCGGATAATTTGGTACATTTGTTCGCTCTCAATAGCAAAATTCATTATACATACCTCCTTAAAAATTTTTAAAATAACTCACAAAAAAGCCAGGCATTTTGCCTGGCTTAGATAGTTTCTACTCAGTATTCGGTTTGAGATGCCATAGCAAGTTTCTTTGCAAAGGAGCTGGTGATTTTATAATCCCTTGCAAAATGCCCTCGGATCCCAGAATTTCGCCACTCGTCATATATGACGAGTGAAAAATAGTCTTCGCCAAACTCGGCAAAAATATTCTGTTCGATATTCTTGCGTACCCATCTGGAATAGTTCGAAGTGTTTTTGTCATCTGGGAAAAGGAATTTATTTTCTTGCTGTAGTCATTTCCTCATCGTCAATATCCAGAGCAATCTCCAACGGAGTCTTTCTCGGAGCTTGGATTGGATTCTCTGGAAGATAACTTCTTTTCAGATTATGGCAATACTGACATTATTTTTGAACTATACTGGATACTAAATCGATAATGGCTTTTCGTTGATCATCAGTCATTGATACATAAGACCGTCTAATCATTAACACATCTGCAAGATAAGGATCTTCAATCTCTTGTAAAGGACGAGGTTCAGGAGTTAGCCCGATTAAATAATCAGCACTTATATTTAAAAATATTGATATACGTGCTAAAGTCTCTAAGGACGGGTTGAATATACCGTTAACATAAGAATTGACTGATTTGTAATTCAACTCCAATTCTTTAGCTAAAGCTTTCTGCGTAACATTTCTTAAACGCAAAATCTCTCTTAACCGATCTCCAAAAATACTCATATTAAATTCTCCTTAATTATCTTTTAGCTACTTTTACTGGAAACTCAAATACAATTTTGTCCCCATCCAGTTTTAAATAAGCATCAAATTTATTTCCTTTTTTTGACATAAAGCCTTTCATTAAATCGCTTTTTCCCTCCATTATTTTCTTTGCTTGCGCCTGGCTTATTTTTTTGCCAGCAATTTGTTTCCAAATTACGAATTTACAGCCTTGTTTCCAGGCAGAACAGCCATATGCCTTCTTATTTTCGATTACAGGGCTTTTACATATCGGGCACGACCCAATACTCGCTTTAGCGTTTTCAAGGGCCTTAAAATCGCTTACAGGAGCCTGTTTTATTTCATCAACTATATTTTCAGCAAATTTTATAATTTCTTGCATAAATAGGCTTGCATGGCATTTACCTTGTTCTATATCCAGAAGTTTCTTTTCCCATTCTCCAGTCATTTCAGGGTTTTTAATTGCTGGTGTAACTATATCAATCAAGGCTTTTCCTTTATCTGTGGCTATTAGAGTTTTCTTTTGCCGTTTTATATATCCTGTTTTTATTAGCTTTTCTATTATTGCTGCCCTGGTTGCAGGAGTACCCAGTCCTTTACCCTTCATCGCTTCTCGCATAGCTTCATCTTCAATCTGTCGCCCGGCATTTTCCATCGCAGAAAGCAAATCAGCTTCAGCATATCTTTTAGGAGGCTGGGTTTGTTTATCCAGGATATCGGCGTTCTCCAAAGTTATTTTCTGGCCTTCTGCCAATACTGGCAGGATATCATCAGCATCAGTAGCATATAGTACCTTCCAGCCAGCTTCCAGCAAAACCTTGCCTTTCGTCACAAAAGTCTCATCCTGGCAAGCAGTTATTATTGTAGTCTGCTGGATTCTTGCCGCTGGCAGAAATATACCTACCATGCGTTTTGCAATTAAAAAATATATTTTGGTTTCGTTTTCGGTTAAGTTGGATAAATCTGGCGATACCTCTGTTATGACTATAGCGGTGTGGTCTGTTACCTTGCTATCGTCTACATACCGCTTGCTAGTTATACTGGCATCAGTAATACTGTTTACGATTGGCCCTAATTCTGTCCTCCTGAGTGCATTTAACCTAGCTGGTAGGGTAGCAGCCATAGCCTCCGTAAGATGCCTACTATCTGTGCGTGGATAGGTACAGAGGCGATTTTCGTAGAGTTTTTGGGCAGTATTAAGGGTTTCCTCGGCAGTAAAACCGTATCTTTTGTTTGCTTCTTTTTGTAGATCAGTCAAATTATATAGTATAGGCGGCTGTTCTGTTTTCTCTTTTTGTTCTACCTTTACTATTTGTGCAGGAGATCCAGGTGTTAGTTTACTTTGTATTACTTCTGCTTCTGCCTTAGCAGAAAATCTATCTTGCTTGTCCCGGAACCATTTTCCTTTATATGTGTCACCCCTGGCTTCAAACTTAGCTTCAATCTCAAAATACGGAACAGACTTAAAACCTTCAATTTCCCTATCTCGATTTACTATCAAGGCCAGAGTGGGTGTCTGTACCCTGCCTACAGTCATTTTTTCGTTATGTTTTACAGTATAGCCTCTGGTAGCATTTATGCCAACTATCCAATCAGCCTGGCTTCTGGCAGTAGCAGCACGAGCCAAATTCTCTACTTCAGCAGAAGTACGAAGGTTCAAAAAAGCATTTTTGATAGCAGTAGGAGTGGTCTCCGAAAGCCAGAGACGGTCATGGGGTTTGCGACAATTTAGAAATTGGATGATATTTCTGAATATAAGTTCTCCTTCCCGGCCAGCATCACAGGCGTTTATCAGCCTGTCTATATCTTTGCGATTTATAAGAGATTTGATAATATTAAGTTGCTTTTTAGTAGCAGTTTTTGTTTTTAGTTTAAATTCCGGTAGTATCGGCAAAGTATCAATATTCCACTTCTCCAGTGCTGGATTATAGTCCTGTGGCATGGCAAGCTCAGTTAAATGTCCTATAGCCCAAGTAAGTATCATGTTATCTTTCTCCAGAAAACCATCGTGCCGGGAAAATCCTCCCAGCACTTTACCTATATCCATCGCCACACTGGGCTTCTCAGTTATTATAAGTGTTTTCAAAATAATTCCTCCTTACGCAATTTTTTTAGCCACAAATTTCAGGGCATCCACAATCATTTCTGGAGCATACTTAACTACTTCTCGAAGTGCTTGCCCTGTATCCAAAGGATACGGCCTGTAGGAACGAGGCTCAGTACAGGCACAGAATATGTCTGCTGCAGAAATGATCTGGCTGTAGAAATCCGGCTCGATATTGTTTGGGTATCCCATTTTTCCAGGGCGTTCATGGTGTTCTAGTATATATTTTTTGGTTCCTTCAGTTATCGGTATTCCGATTTCATTCAGGATATTTACCGATTGTATCGGGTGCGTTTGCATTATTGTCCAGTCTACGTTCCTGATTTGATGTCTTGGAGCTGTAAACCATTCGCCATGCCATGTACTTTTTCCAACATCATGGTACATCGCAGCAAAAATCAAATCCTGTGCTTGTGTTGTCGATACAAGGCCATCAGGCATAGCATCAATTATTTGTCGAACGAAAAACGCAACATTGAATGAATGTTCTAAAAGTCCTGGTGTACCGGCAAATATCCTATATATTTTATTGTTCATAGCTTTGCCTCCATTTATTTATTTACAAAAAAATAAAGACCCATTAATAGGTCTTTATACTATAATTCCCAGTATAATGTTTTTACACATCTTTTATTCTGGATAAGGGCATAGCTTCGCCCTTTGCAACTATCAATATCATACCATTGTAAAATAATATGTCAATAGCTTTTATTGTGTTTTTTGCAATTCTTTTCTCAAGTCATCGGTGGAAATCTGAGTATATCTTTCAGTAGTTTGCAGTAGACGGTGCCCTGCAAGCCTTCGTACTGCCATTAGGTTTATCCCAGAATTTACCCAGTTTGTTATAGCAGTATGCCGGAGCTGATGGATTGTGTAGTCCATATCACAAGCGGTCATTGTTTTATCCCACCAATAGTAAGCCCAAAAATAGCTTGCTCTCTCCTTGCGCTGTGACACAAACAAAGGCCCGGTTTTTTGCTGGTTACATAGCCTTTTTAGGTGTTGAGCACAATCCATAGTCCAATCAAAGGGTACTATCCGCTCCCGGTTGCCCTTGCCTTTAATACGAATAGACTCCTGTCCTTTTTCCCAGGATATATCCTCTACATCAAGGCTGATGCCTTCAGTTGCACGACAACCAATATCCCTTAGCAGAAAGAAGTAGGTTCTTGGTATTAGCGGGTAGGTTTTTACTTTAAGAAAAATCTTCTCTAAATCTGTTTCAGGAATTGGCCTGGGAAGAGAATCCGGCAAACGGATATTGCCTATTCCATCTGTCGGATTATGTTTTATTCTTTCAGTATCTTGGAGCCAGCCGAAAAAAGACTTTATAGCTGCTTGCCTGGCTGCTGCTGTACTTGTTTTCCAATCCTGAGACAGAGCTTGCATTATATCAGCAGTAGTAGCATTTTCTATGTCGCAATCTAAGTTTTTTAGGGCATACCCATAGCTCCGAATCGTATTACGAGAATAGCCTCTGCGTGTCAAATCATTCAGAAAATCATTTACAAGCGTCATTTGTTATACCTCCATTTCTTTGCTTTTTAGGCTTCTTTTTAGGTGCTGCCTTGCCCCCAATATGATATACAAAAGCCCGATGTTCAGTATTTTTACGCAATACCTCTTTATACTTACTACCTATAGCAACCACATAGAAATCTCGATGGTTCTCCACGATAATGCCTTTTCGATGTACTATTTTCCCGGCTTGTTCAGTCTCATATATTATGTGGTTTCCTTTTTTCATACAACATATTGTTTTTTTCAAAAATTATCACCTCCTTTCACAGAAAAAAATGTCAAGTGCTGATATTTGGCGGCACATATATCTCATATTCCTCTGTTGTTGTTGTTGTTTTCTTTTTACTGGGATAAAATTTACCCGCCAAAATTGCCTCGGTTACAGTCTGTACGTCTGACATCAATAACCCTACCGGGTTTGTTATTTTTCCCTCTGCCTGTTTCTTACTTAGGGTTTCAGCAATTCTCATAATTTCCTTTTCAGTATAATCACTAAATGCCTCTGGGTTTTTACGTAGTACGGGGCTAACGTTTATTCCTTTTTTTGAAAAAATTTCAACAACGTTGTTGTTGTTATTTAGGTTTGTTATATATGTTCTTGTTAGTGTCGGGTTTTCCGTCAACTTGTTGTCGGGTTTCCCGCCAACTTGTTGTCGGGTTTCCCGCCGACTTGTTGTCGGGTTTTCCGCTTTCTGAATATTTCGGGCTTCGTTAGGGTTTTTACTGAATAAATCCTGTAAAAACTGAGGATTATCGTATATTTTTACGAAGCGTTTTGATGGTAGCCCTTTACGTTCCGTTTTAATTAAGCCTAATTCAGATAGTTTTCTAAAGCATCGAAGTTGTTGGTCTTTTGTTAAACCAACCCTACTTTGTATTTGCTCTACAGTAGAAAAAAACATACTTTCCTCATTCAATTTTCCGCATCTACTCCAAAAACGGTATTGATCAACTAATTCACAGTACAATATTGATTCTGCTGGGCCAATTGCTATACAAAGTTCTCTTGATACCGGAATATAATTATTGCCGCCTATCAAGTCAATTAACGCCATATAAATTCCTCCTTAAAAATAGTCATAAAAAAAGCCCTGGACAATTCCAGGGCAAAAGGAGCTTAGGAGATTCTATATAAAAACAAAAAAACCGGCTATGCCGGGATAGACTATATCAATCAGAGTGTTCATCTTTGATAGCCTCAAATTGGAGTGCTATTGTTTGTTCTGCTTCTCTGCGATTTTCTTGTGCGTACTCAATGTATGCCAGCCGCAAAATCTCTTTTAGATTCATAAGTTACCTCCCTAAAACTCAAGATAAAGATAAACCCTACCATAATTTATAGTATTCAAAAATCCCAATATAACAACATCGTATTTTAAAATTCCTAAGATAATTACTTATTATCTTAGGAGAATTTCTATTCTGCCTATTATCTTTTAAAATATTTTACGGAATCTTTTTAATTGATTTTGGTCAATATGTTTTGCGGGCGCATAATGTACTTCAACTAATTTCCCGTCCCATATACGGGATATAGTTCTTTCTATATTAATAAGATTTCGCATTAGTTTTTTATTGTATTTGTCGCTATTGAGCAAAACAAAAAACTCAACAAAATCTGGTTTACTTTCAGACTGGTATATTTCAACTACCTCATTAAAAGAGGTAAATATGTCAATTGTATTAGATATAAGACTTAACTCAGTTGTCATCCAGATATAGCTCCTCCAATCATTTTTATTTGTTCTTTTTTATTTGAGATTGAAAATAATACTGAGCTTCATTTTTATTAAGTTCAGCCATTTCTTTGTATCCTAATGCCATTTCAGCCTCCAGATTTGCTTTTTCAGTTCTCAAAATCATCTGGGCTATGGCACCACTGCGGGATGTATTCCAATCCCTAGCAAACTTATCCAAAGTCTCCAGAAGATCTTCAGGTATACTTAGAGTTACATCACAATTATCTTCTTCAGCTTCATTATCAACAGATAGAATCCCAGCATATTTCAGAAGTTCTTTACCTGGGATTCCCTTTATCTGCTCATATTCTTTTTTATCACTCATGATTACCCCCTCTTTCGGGATTAATATATTCCAGTAAGCGGTTTAAAATCTCTTCTGGATTACTCTCATTGCAGCCATGAGGCAAACTTTCAGATATTTTTAGTGTTCCGTTCTTATATAGCTCAGCCAGTTCATCCCAATTGGTAACAAATTTTTCGAGTTCTTCATCAGTAAGTGATGAATGATCAATGCCCCGTTCTTTAACATATTCGTCTAAAGCTCTAATATTAAAAACCGGTTGTCCAGGCCGTTGAGGAAGTACGTATATTCCGTTTGCAAGTATATAAATCACATCATCAATATTTATTATACCTTTGTTAAGCAGTTCTTGTATTTTCTTATCAATAAATTCCTCAAAATAAGCCTCATCTACATTTGTATCATCCCAGTCATCAAAAAACTCTTTCGGATCTCGCAGAGGGATAGTAAAATTTTTCTTATCTGTCATAAGAAAACCTCCTTATCTTGCTGACCTGTATTTATCTGCTTCAATGCCGTACTGTACCGATATAGTTCTTCTGCATCGGAATATAAACGGCTGAATGGATTATTCTTCATTAGAGAAAAGCCGGCTATAATTGCATTTTGTTCTTCGATTGTTAATTCATTCAATTCATTCAAAATTCTTTGTACTTTTATTGAGATGTCCACAGGCAGAAATTGGTCTTTATATCGTCCTACTGTCGTGAGTGCTGTCGTGACTGCTTTTTCTAAATTATTCCACACAATTGTATTCTTGTTAATATCCCATTCTCGCCGCTTTTTCGTAACTCTGCTTACCGGAACATCGAATAATTCAGCAATTACCGAATCGGGTTTGTGTTCCTCTCCCCAAAGCTGGTATAAAACATCGTAGCTAATATTATCCCAGTTTAATTTTTCCTCCTGTTCTTCTTGATCTATCAGTATTTCATATAGGCTCATATATTATCCCCTCCTCGTGGTCATAGTATTCAACCTCCATATTTGGTATTTATAAGTATTTTCTCTAAGAAAAATCGTTTACTCTTACCTGCCCGATAAAAGCGAATGAAGTTAAAACATCTATTTTGTAGGCTTCTTCTGGGTCGTTTTCTAAAGCGGCATCAAAGGGCGTTTTTTGCAGTTCTTTCCCGCCGGTATAATTAGACCAAAATTGTTTTGTAAGTTCATGTTCATAAGGTTTTTCTATCAATTCCGCATCTTCAATGAAATTCCAGGAAGTATTAATCAATGGGAATTTTACGTTTGAAATCGAAACTCCCAGGTCGCTTCTGCCTAATAATTGTCTGTCAGTATCAGCACCATTGAGTGCCGGAAGTCCTTCTTTTTCGTATAGAAGAATCGGCGAAGCAAACGTTGAGTCAAGATGAGCAAGCTGCGGATCGACTACGCTGTATTCGTTGACGTAATCCAGGGTGGAAGTTATTGGTTCGAAATTGTTATCAAAATTGGTTTTTATTTTATCGAATTTATATTCATATCCTTCATAACCTGCTTTGTCTAAAAAGTCGTTTGCATCCCACATCCAGGTTTCTTTTTCATCTTCCATCGCTGGCATCATATACGGATTATACCCGTCCGGAAGGTAGCTTTTTAAATATTTTGCGCTTTCCGGCTGGTCGTAATATTCAGTCGCTAAAGCATTGAAAGGCAGTATGCTTAAAAAGCACACTGCCAAAACAAGCGATATTAATTTTTTCATATAATATCCTCCCCTATATTTTTCTGAATTCAAGTCTTAAGATTGTGCATTTGAATTCTTTTGAAATTAGGTTATTGCTGTACGAAAAGGCATAATCACCAAATTCCTTTTCGCTTGGTATTTGCGAAAATCTATCTGTATCTATTAAAGATACTTTAAAAAATTTATTTACCCAATCAGCCATATCATCACCAAACGAATTTCTTACTTTCTCTACCAACAAAGCGTCTTTGGTTGCCCGGCTCGGGTCTTTTATCGGAACGTTAATAACTACGTTGGACATATGGTATGCAGGTATCTGAATTGTATAGTCTGCACCTTGAGTTTTCCAAGGTGTAACCGTAGTATCAAATCCATTCATCTTGCCCCAGGCGTACATATCAGCTATTTTGCTGTCAGAAAGATAGCCTTTATCGTCGCCAGCGTTCTTCAGTATTTCTTCTTTGGTTTTGATTTCCTGGGACATCTTTTTCAATACAGCTTCTATATCGGGTTTCGGCTGTCCTTCAGGATAAGCTATTACCAGTTGGTTTTGTGCGTCCCAGTCTACTTTGAAGCCCAGTCCTTCTGCTACATATCTTGCAGGCAGCATGGTTCTGCCGGGGTCTGCGATTAAGGGAGCTACATCCATTGTTATTTTCTGAGTGTCTTTCTGCATCGTTTTATTACCTATAGTCAGTTCCAGTTTGTTCTTACCCTGCAAAGTAGCTTTCTTTGCAGTATTGTTCCAGGTGATGTTACTGTTGTCGACTCCCAGGGCGTTGCCTAGAAATCTTACGGGTACGAAAGTTCTGCTGTCTTTAATAAAAGGTTCAGTGTCCATCTGGACAGTGTTTACTTCGGTTGAGCCTATGTCCTGAGTGTAATAAGTGTTATGGTCGATTTTGAATACTATAAGTTTGTTGGGAGTAGCTATGGTTTCATCGGCGATTGCGTTACCAGTTGCTATAAAAATAAGCATTACAGCAAATGCGATAAGTCTAAATTTGTTCAATTTAATTCCTCCTTTGATTTGATTAATATTGCTACTTTTATCCTCCTTTCTTTATTTTATCATAAAAAATTCCAGAAACAATAAAAAACCCTCCTGAAAAGGAGGGTATATAAATCACTTATAAGAATTTTACTAATTGAATGTACTTATCCTCTTTTTGAAGAGGCGCAAATCCATTGTTATTATAAAACTGAATAAGCTTTGGGTGATCCAAACACTCTACCAAAATAAACCGCCCGCCAATATAGCCATGGACTTGTTCAATTATTTCAACCGCGTATTTTATTAATTCATCGCCTTTGATGGCATACTTATACAAATCATTTTTACCAATTTGACCAATTAAATAGGCAGTAACATTTGACGCTTTATTAAAAAGACCGTCAAGTCTTTTTATTTTAGATTTAGAAACTTTGGGAGATATAAAAAGCGTTTTTAATGCTAAGGTAAAATATGCTAAAATGCAAACTTCTCGATTGGATAGCAGTTCTTCATCAACAATAAGGTAAGTCCGGCTTTTCGAGGTTTTTTCGTAAGGCAATGATTTATTCTTAAGAAAAAATTCTACGTCAGGATCTTTTGAACAAATAAAATTTGAAACAGAATCCAAGAATAACCTTTCATCTGTTTCAATTATGCTTTGGAGCGACAATACGACTGTTTTAATATTTCTTTACTCCTATTTAATTCTTCGGATACGTCTTTGGTATTTTCATTTTTACCTTTTTGTTCTTCAAGACCCTTCAGTAATACATCAATAGCCCGATCATCCTTGATTGATATTTGTTTATCAAATGTAGCTGTAGACATAATTACCACCTCGCTTTGTAATAATATTATATCACTGTCCTTTTATTTTTGACAGTTTATAATAAAGATATGATAAAATCTTAATTTCTACTGTCATATATAACTGTTGCGATTACTGTTGCTTGAGCGTTAAAAAAAGATATAAAAATGAGGGGTTAAGCAAGAATATTACTCAATATAAATCCCAATATAAAGCCATTCAACAAAAACAAAAATACAGAACACCTAGTTCGCAACGAGGGGGTCGTGGGTTCGAATCCCATCGTCTCCACCATGTTTTATAGCCCTTGCAATTGACTACTACATCACTTTTTACGTAAGCGCTTAACAACAAGGTGCCTTTAAACTGGAATTATATCATGGGATAATACTCCCAACAGGTCTTTAGACTTATTAGAGTTTTTCGACTAAGTCTAAAATGGCTAAGGAGGTATCCCAAGATGGATATAGTTTCCG
>JAHDSE010000010.1 GCA_018432955.1 Syntrophomonadaceae bacterium | reverse complement strand
TAGGTTATAATGTCAACTGTTATATTAAATAATAAATATATAAGGATGTTCAGGCTAAATATATAAAATAAGAAGACCGCGGCCGATTAGAAAAATTAAAAGATTAGAATATAAAAGAATTTTAGAGTTTAAATTTTTAATTTAGGCCATATATCATTATAGAAAGTCGCTTGATATACAACATATATATACATTTATATATCAAATTCGTCAGTCATAAAATTATAATCTGACATTAAAAGTAAATATAAAGAAATTCTGGACTTTTTTTACAAAAATGATAGTTCTGAAATTATAACTTATCATTTATATGTTCCTTGGTGAGTATAATAGAAAAAATGAAAACTTCAAGAGTGAGTTGATACCTATAATAAAATAATAACTGAGTTTAGCGGCAATTTTAAAAATCAAATAATATGAATCAAATAATATAAATTTAAGGATGTAAAAAACATAGAAGAAAATAGTGTCAGTTGATCAAACTGGCATTGTACAGATTATCCAGCAAAGCAACCGCTCAGCCAGAATGGTCAACTATAAAAGTGGTGTTGCCTGTCATCTGTTCGGATTCCAGGTCATAACCATTTACCGATACTTTATGTTCTCCTTCGTTCAGTTCGGACTTAATTCTTGCTTTATAGTAGTAAGACCCGTCCGAGTATGTCAGATAGGTGACATTAACCGCTGGACTACCCGAAACTGAAACTGAGGGTTTGGATTTTAAAGTGGTTGAGGGAGTAACGTTGATTTCCAGGTCTCCCTTATTTATGGTTCTGGGGGTAAGCTCAATTGTAAAGTTTGAAATTGAGCGATCGACAAAGAGTTCATCGAGAGTGGAGACCGTATTTCCAAAGACATCCGTACACACAGCTTCTACTCTGAAGTAGTCTCCGTTCCTTGCAATGTAATTACCCGTCCATGTAATGTTATCCGAAGTTGTCAGCTCGCAGGATTCGGACTCAAAACCGTCCCTTGTAACCAGGCATACTGCGGACTGGAGAGGCACCGGATATGTTACATTAAAGGTTGTGGCAGTCTTGCAGGGGTTAGGGAGGATGTCCAGCATGACCCTGGGGGCGCCTGTGT
Source organism: Syntrophomonadaceae bacterium (assembly GCA_018432955.1). Taxonomy (GTDB): domain Bacteria; phylum Bacillota; class Syntrophomonadia; order Syntrophomonadales; family Syntrophomonadaceae; genus SV3-B162. Next base: position 3,596 of record JAHDSE010000010.1, on the reverse strand, counting down.
AAATTTGAGTCCGGGCATCAGGTTCCGGATGCTCAGGCTCTTCATTGCCTGCCCTATCAACAGCTCTTGAACGGAAGTAATAGGTCTGGTTATCCTTTCCGCTAAAGCTGGAAGAGTTATCTGTTGTCTTTGAAATCCATGGCTCCCAGTTAACCCCGTCAGTGCTTGAGTCTATGGAATAATAAGCAATTCCAGAAAGGTCATCTGTCCCGTTCCAGGAAACCCTAAAGGTTTTGTTGTCCGTGAATGCCGGGAGCTCCAGCACACTTGAGGTTGGAGGCACGGTTTCGACAGTATTTGTCTCCGAAATATAAGCAGATAGTTCTGAAAGAGGTTTAAAGGAAATCCTATCCCAGAAAACGTCAACAGGTACGATTTCACCCGGCACCTGCCTCAAACCGAATGAGAGGTTGTTCTCTCCTGCCTGAAGAGATACCGGGACTTCAAGGTGCTGCCACCCTTCCGCTTCGCTGACCCCGTCTGTCCACACGGTATCTCCATTAACTGCAACGTATTTTAGCTGAGAGTCTTCCTTAGAAGTTAAGTTGAAGTTATCGATAACGTATGCCGAGAGCACAGCCATGGTGTCTTCACCACACGTTATGTTTTGAGAGATTTCACCGGATTGCCCTGGCTGATCAAAAAGGCTTCCATTATAGGAGCTGCTTATTCTGTATGCGAGGGAGGAGTTTACTCCGGACCCACTTACATAAGAACCTTTTATATACTCGGTATTTGAAGTAAAGTTCCATATTTCTGAAGATTCCATCTCTCCATTTTTAATCACCGGAAGCGATGAGGCATCAGTGTACTTCTCATCGACCAGATGAGAGAAGGTATTATTATTATCCAAATAAAGGTGGACAGACCTGTAAGAGAAATAATCAGGTTTCTCCTTAAAAAGAGCAAACTCAAGTTTGGACCTGTCATTTTTCAGGCTGTGACGCGTGTAAGTCAAATTCTTCTGCCATACCTCTCCGTCTTTCAAAGGAACATTAAGCTCCTGAATTACCTCCTCATCGACTTTCATCTGGAGGATATAGTTTACACTCTGAAGCTCATGGTTTTCAATTCCTACTGTAACGTTAACAGGAACATTGATGAAGCTCTCATCAGGATAACCTTCGGCTTTTCCGTCGGGACCAAGGAGATAAAGCATGGTAAAAGTCTCCTTTTCCCGGGTCATCTTAGCATATGCTAGCATTGCACTTGAGATAATAATAGAGCCTATCAAAGCAATTACAAGAGCCTTTTCAATTTCTGGGGGCAGGGACTTTTTTCTGGAATCAGCCCCTTTCCCTGTGATGGACGGGTACTTCAAACCCTTTGCTTTAACTTTGCTTTTTGACCTGTGAAAACGCCTGATTTCAGCTGGAGAAGTTATTTCTTCAGGCACTTCGGGCTCTTCATGAACCTCATCCGACTGAATGGATTTTATGAATTCTTTTAATGAAAAAGAGAACTGCTCGCTTTCATCTTTTAATTTTCGTGTAAAAATTGCAAGAATACTGAAGAAAGTCGTGATCCCAAGAATGGATATAACTATCGGGGCAGGGCGATAGCCCCAGGGAAGCAGGCTTATTAGAAAGCCGTCAAAAACTGTAAGTACAAGACTGAAGCCAACACTTAATGTAAAACGTTCTATCCCACTGATTTCTTTATTACCAGGAAAGAGTGCTGATATAAAAGCATAACCTGGAACGAAAAAAAAGAGGGACAGTGCTACAGGAATTCTAAGAAATGTTTCATTGAATGGGGGAACAAGTACAAAAATAGCTCCCAGACATGAAAGAATAGTAACTGCAAGCAAATCGTCTACAAAAACACATTTTTTTAAGTGTGGCATTCTACTATGAAGTAATTCAACAAAAGATATAATATTTTCCCAATATTAAAATATTTTTTCAGGGACTTCAGGGTCTACTATAAGAATGTAAGACCTGAAACGACATAATAGTTAAAAAGTCGCGAACCAGCGTATATAAATATTCGTACTAAAAATATACAGAGAAATGTAAATAGTTCATTACTAGAATTTTCTAAAATGCTGTTTGTGTATATATCCAGAGTTTCAATTCGAAAAGTATTTACTTTCTTGGGAATTACTGCCTACAAATATATGATTGATCATACAGATAGAGGAATTAAAGTCTTTAAGATGTCAAAGTCTTTACTGTTACACCAATATTTTTGTGGCGTCAGTATAATAGTATCATAGTATCGTAGTATCAGAAGTAAGTGAAAAAATCTACATTTAAAAACAAAAAACCAGGGGGTTATATAAACGGCGGGATCTGTAATGCCTGAATCTTTTAATTTTTCTTCAGCCCTATCAGGCGGGGTTGCAATAGAAATTATTTTGATTGTTGCAATAATTGCAATTTCAGGGTTCCTGCTGTACGCTTACATATATTTCTCAGGCAGCAAATGGATCCTCAGATGGTATGGAGCACAGAAGGTCCAGAGGAGCGAAAAACCTCTTCTGTACTCACTCCTTGAGGACCTTTCTTCCAGAGCAAAAGTCAACCCCCCCGAAATATACAGCTTTGAGTCCAGAATTCCCTCAATGTTTACAGTCGGCAACACAGGCAAATCTTCAATCGCTATTTCGACATCCATGCTGGAGATGTTTGGAGAACTGGAACTGGAAGCCCTGATGGCGCATGAGATCGGACACATACAAAATGGGGATGTGGGCAAAAATACGTTTATAGCACTTATTGCAGGCACAATAATGTCATTTCCTAACTTTGCAATGTGGTGCTCCATGCTCTCCGGTTTCGGACAGCCGGAGGACCCTGCACCCAGGTTCTTCAGGTATATAGGAACTGCTATTGCCGCTCCGCCTGCAGCACTTCTCATACACTTCACAAACCCGGCCAGAAGAGAACTCGAAGCCGATGAAGTAGCAGTGAAATTAACAAAAAACCCTCAGGTCCTGGCAAAGACGATAGAGTACCTTGAAAACTACATCCCCCTCCAGCCTGTATCTACCAGGTTTAACCCGGGACATTTCCACCTTTTCAGCACACATACCCAGCAGGTGAGAGGATACCTGTCTATATTCATATCCCTGTTCGACACTCACCCTGAAACCGGAGACAGAGTCGCACGCATCCTGAGCCATACAACTTACTCTAAAAACGAGAATATCAGCAATAACCATTCAAGGGTTCCGGGCTTTTTTGATGTGAAAAACTGGAGGCTTTCACTTGGTATAAGCTTTGTATCTTATATGGCTTTCCTGTTTGTGGTTATCGTGGGGGTCACGTTTGCAATCAAAGATTTTAATTTCCTTGTGAACGGAGGAATTGCCGCAGTATATACAGGCGCAGTCGTACTGCTTATCGGAGCTACTGCGAAACTCTCCAGAAGGAAGACTTATTTTAAAGATCCTTCTCTAACTCGCAAAAGAATTATTTTGAACTCGGTACAGGCTTTCAAGCATTTGATGAAAAGAGAATAAAGTCTATTCACTTCAACTCTAACCACCTGATCCATAGAAAAAAACGGATAAGAGAGGAAGAGAAGAAAAGCGAGATATTATACGAAAAATACCTTGAGATAATCTTCTCAAGTAATGCATGTCAAATAAT
>JAHDSE010000039.1 GCA_018432955.1 Syntrophomonadaceae bacterium | reverse complement strand
TGCTCAAGAGCTACACTATCGTCTTCATTTTTTTTTCGGATACTGACCAAATTGTTTCCTTCCTCTTTTTTCAGAGATTCGTACTCTGACAACCTCTCATGCAGTTCAGATTCATAAGTTACAGGATAAGTATAGAGATAAAAGGAAAGAGCTTCTCTGTCGTTCTTAGCAACTTTAAGTGAATTATCACAGCGAACGATTTGTTGCTCGACATCTTTGATCTTTTCCTCTATGCGATTAATCGTGTTTTCTCTATTGAGAACATTAACGTAATACTCAGCATCTCTTGAAGGTATAAACACATTTTCGAGAGAGACTTTTTTATTTTCCTGGATACTTGAAATGCCTGTAAGAATTACTGAGGAATCCATTATTTTGGGTGATAAATGATTTCGCGGATTTTTAACAAGGGCGTCGAAATCATCATTAGCAAGAATTATTGCTTTAGGAAGCCACGGGACATTATTCAATAGCTTTCTTTGACCATCAGTATCTAGATCCTTGAGGTACTCAGCTCCGCTCCGAGCAAATTTAAAGCGGTCTCTTAATAAGGTGAGCGCATCTTCAAAATCTTCGCTTAAGGCAAAACCGTATTCCTGTACCATCTTCAATTCTTGTTTAAGTTCCTTGTGGGTTTTTCTGGCTGTTGACAACAGTTCCTGAGTGTCATTAATCTCTTTATCTACTGTAAGGAGACAGGGTTCGATGTCAGTCCCTTCACGGGCTTCAACAATATCTAGCACTGCTCTTCTATCCGATTCAAACTTGAGGATGTTGGCTCTTACCTTCTCGATGTTTTCTTCAGTGTTTTTAATTTGACTTTGAATATATTTAATTTCAATTTCACTAGTTAAAAGACTAGATTTCAACGTTTCTATTTCATCTGCTAACTGTTTGAGTTTGCCCTCAAGTTCCTCTATAAGTTCTCCTGTTGCTTCGACTTCGTCTTCTATAATCAGGCCACAAGTGATCCTTGAATATTGAGCATATTGGTTATTAAGTACAGATTCGCGTTTTTTCAGGTTTTTAAGTTCGTCATCATATCGGGATATTTCTTTACCCAAAAAATTCAATTCGTTATGAAGCTGTCCGATGATATGTTGACAGTCACTTATTTTCTCCTGAATTTCATTTTTAGCTTTCATTTCAGCTTCATACTGTTCAGAAACCATATCCAAGTCTTCCGAAATACGTAAGAACAAACTTTTTCCAATAGTGTCTCGCTCACCAAACAATTCATTATTCTGCTTTCTTATATTTTCCAGAGTGTTTTGGGATTCACGGATCTCACTGTTGAGGTTTTGAATCTCAAGATACTTGTTTGTGGCAGTTGCAAAATTCGATTTATGTTTTAGGTCTTGAAGTGATTTTTCAACCCCTTCTTTTTCGACCCTCAGCTCTTCTAAAACAGTTTTGCTTTTATTCACTTTTATATTAAGCCGCATTAATTCGAATCTTTCGATATCATGTTCGACTTTCTCGTGCAATCTCTTTGTTTCGTTAAGGTCAAATTCAGCTTTTTCAAGATTAGAAAGCGTCTCAGTTACTTTCAAATCATGAGCCTTATACTGAGAAGAGGCAATAAGTTTAGCCTCATCAAATTTCTGATGGGATTCGATTACTTTATTGTTTTCATCAATTATCTTATTGACTTCTGAATTAAGTGTTGTATACTCCTTGACGTGCTCGACTTCCTCTTTAAGCCTCTTTAAATCTTCCTGGGACTGATAAAGTGCACTCGCAAGTGACTCGCTACTTTTTTCCTCAGAATTGTCTCCACTGAACCGACGTTTATCTCTTAAACATTCATCTGTAGTGTTTATTAAGAGTTTTTCAACAAGAGTTCGGGAGGTGCCATAATTACCTCCAAAGTAGGTCTTCAGGTAGTTTTCATCTTTATTGATGCTCTGAACCAATCGCCACTCTGCCTCGAGTAAATTATATTCCTTGATTCGTTCCTTGTACTCTCTAATAGTTTCAGTTATCCATATATTGAAATCTCCACTTTTTTCTTTTAACATGGAAAGTGTTTTGGAAAAATCCATAACCACAAACTCGTTATTTTCCCATCTACATAAGGGGATTCTAAAGATATCCAAGTCATTTGACTTATCGTAGAGATGGATGTAGCTGAAATGGTTCACACCCCCACTCTCGAGAAGATCATCAGGGTCATCTTTCTTTTTCGCACAAAATCCTGTAAGCAAGTACTTGTGTTCATATAACCCTTCATCAAGTTCCCATTCAGCCAGAACATGCGTTGTCCTATTTGGATCCCCTCCTTCAAACATAGCCTTAAAAGGTTTTTTTGAATCAAGATGTGATTTCGGTATGATGCACTGCAATAATAGCATTACAAGGACGGATTTGCCACCACCGTTAACAAGTTCATACGTTGCGCTAAGACCGTCAAAAGGCATGAGAAAATCCTGGTATATGCCCTTGCCTTCATTGAACTGGGCATTAATAATTCGGAGGTTTTTAAGTTTCGGCATTCTTTTCTTCCTCCAAACAAGTCAAATCATCAATGAACTCTATTATGTCTGTTTGAACGTCTGACCTGTTATACGCTTCAGACACGATTGCTTTGAATCTTTCCGTAGGATAAACTGCATTATTGTGCTCATCTACCAGTCTGTGTTTTTTCATAAAAATAACAGTTTCATTTATGATCGCAGTCTTTGAACTGGTACCTTTTTGTTTGATCTCAATATCTGAATCATCTCTGAATTCTACGTTTGGCAAACTATCCCATAAGTCTTTAATTTCCCTGAAATTAAATTTATACTCTTCACTGATTTTATCCAGATCTTCAAAATCAGATAATGCCCGAATTTTTGCTTCTATAATTCCTATAAGGTAATTTTTAGGAAGGTTTATGCGAAGTGTGTCATGAAAGGATTCTTTGTAAAATTCGCTTACTATTACATTCATTATGAAAAAGACTGTGTACATTTCGGGGTTTTTGAATCCTCTCCCGAGTTCATTTTTAACATCTTCATTAGTATAACCAAAAACACGGTTTCCAACTCCGGCACTCAAAAATATTGAATCTCCGCGTCCGCAAACGTATAGTCCGAGTTTTTCAGCACAAAAATCAAGCGCTTCCCTTATTTCGCTTTCTTGTTCATAACGCATGAAGTGTTTTGGATACACAAATCTTTCAATTGAGCCAGTTGACAACATCTGATAAAGCATATCAAAAGCGATTCCTAGATTCTCTTTTTCAAATTTCACATAATCACTTCATAATAAATTTCATGTTTGATATATAAGCACTGAACCCTTTTTTAATATTTATTATCTCGTCCGGAAAGGATGTAACGATAAAAGTGGAACTTGAAAGACCGAGTGCTTCATGTGCGGATAGTAACGCCTCTAGGATCAGTTCACGATTGGAGTGGCACGATAATTTTAGTTTATTAAATTCAAACCGAGTGACGTTTAGTTCCTTGTTTTTCAGTTTTTGAGAATTATCAGAGGCTTGCGCGTTTACATCATCAATATCAACATTAAGCGAAAACAGGAAGGGAATCAGATCCATATTTTGCAGTGCTTCAGGTCCAAGTGTATCTTCAACTGTCTTAAGATATACTTCAAGGGTTAAATCCCCGCCATGATCCTCTACACACCCGAGTAACGCATGAGCATAAACTCTAAAATTGTTTCTTTGCCGTTCATCAACTGTTCCATCAATAAGCTTTTTTTCACTCCATTCATCATTCTGCCTTGTTTCGGAAACTTCAGATTTTTTACGGCTTACAATCTGCGATTCAAATATTTTGTATAAACTAAAAGACCTAGTGGTTTTAGGTAGGAACATAGGGTGCATTCCAATAACATGAACATCATTTGGATAATTTTGCCTAATATTGTTTTCGAGGATTTCCTTAAAATGCCATTTTCTATCGAATAACGAGTTTACCCTGATCCGACAAATTTTCTCATACTCTCCCGGCAGGTCTGTATACTCCTTCAGTAATCCGGAGTGAAGCTGATAACCACGGTCGAGCTCAGTAGAAATTTGCTTAAGGATCAAGAAATCCTTTTCATTCGCACTTTTGTTGGAAATATTGATGATTTCTTCGTGATTTTTTGTTAATTCTAAAAGAGTGGTTCTGACTTCTTCAAATAAAATTTTTTCTTGTTGAAGTTGGCTAAAAACTCCCTCTGAGAAAATGGAATAATCCTCAACTACATCGGCTCCTCCATACAGCATTTTCTCTAACAAATTCTGTTTTTTTTCTTTTTTGCGAAGAACCTCAAGATTGAGTTCTCTTACCGTATTCAATGCAGTTACGAAAGAACCATTTTCAATCTGCTTTTTAAAAAGGATTAAGCTCACAGAAATTTTTGATTCCTCTGGCAGTTCCTTGATGCTTATCATGAAATCAAGTCCTGCATCACTGATTTGGTAAGCCTTGTTACTTACATCATATTCTATCAGATGCACATAATGACCATCTTTCTTTCTACGGATAGGGTCCATATATTCAAAATGATACGATTCTCCGTCTCTGTCCGTTTCTAGAATAGTCAATAATGTACGTGTTACCTGTTTGCTGTTAGTCTCATAATCCATATACATTTCATTGAGTATATTCTTTATATGTACCTCAATTTCATCTACCTTCAGGGAACGTCCACGTAGTTTTCCCTCCTCGATTAATAAGGTCAAAACACTAAGTGCGATATAGGGTAAATCATATTCCAGATTATTCCGATAAGAATACGCATAGATCCGGAAAAATGGATAATAACATTTTAAATGCCTCATCCGTTCGTTAATGTCCTGGAAATGTTTAGCGTATTCCAATCATACGCAGCCTCCTCATATCTGTTTTATTGACAACTTCTTGAGGAATGTATTTTTGAGCAGATATAATCTCTTCAATTACTTTTCTAGTCTCGTGGCTGAAGAAATCGATGAATGGAGACAGCGACTCTTCGTTTATTTTACGGCATTTCCGCAGAGGTTTGGCGTTTTCCTGCCCAGATTTATTCAACATATATTCATATAATGAAACTGCTGGACGAATATTATACTCTGAAAAGGTACTCCTTAACCGATTAAAAATAAGTATTCCTTCCTGATCCATATCCCCAAAATAATAATAATGATCAGTTGTCTTACCGCCCACCATCTGTATAAACTCAAACTTACTTACAACGGCGTTTCCTTCCCCGTATATAAGTAAATGAATATCTGTAAGTTCTCTGCTTAAAGTTGCATCCATGAACGTCCAGAAGGTATCCTTATTCTCCACAATAAGAATTTTCCGGGCTAATATATCACTTAAACTTTCATACTCTTTGGCTTTAATATAGAAAAATGGTTCTGGTTTTTTCTCAGCCTTTATGTCCTTGATTGTCAGGTTCAGTCGGTTTAAAATAATTTCTCCGTCAATAGATGCATTTTTTGGGGAAGTAATTGCTTTTTCATCCCCGAATATCAAATATGATCTTTCATTAGCAGTAAGGACTTCACAATCATTATCCATCATTAAATCATTAATCCTGCGTATAAACTCCCTATGCGCACGATATTCCTCAATGTGCTTTAAATAGTAGCTCATATTGAGTTTGCATGAAAGTCCTCTCAGTTCTTCTGCTGGTATCTCTTCATCACACTGTCTGAAGTAATGTCTATTAATCTCATACTTGCTAGGTAATCCCTCATACTGTTGCAGCTTTTTTGCGCTTTTCAAAGGGACCAGCACATTCTCATCGATCAGTTTTTTAATTACATCAATAAACGGCCTGTTTAGCCATGGATCTGAAATTAAGTTTATACCGCCGTTTTTCAGTTCTCCAACTATGTATTTTATCTCAACTCTTTTTTTTGCATATTGCTCAAGTATTTCTAAAACTTGTTCCTCCATGCTTTACATTTCCTTCTTTCATTTCTGATTAAGGTTCAGGTTATAACTAATAAATATTTAATATCTCACTTACTATATTTTTTTATTGCGTGTTTTGATAAAGATGACATGTATCGCTGGTTTCCAGAAGATTAATAACTTTAATATTTTTATACATGCCTGTCTTTCTGAAATACAAAAATAAACAAAATAGTTTCGGGGCATCCGCATGTTAGAAGAACTCCTCACAAACCTCACTTCCAGGCAAAGAGATGCAGTTGAGCATGTTTCAGGTCCTTTCTTAATCCTTGCAGGGGCAGGTACAGGTAAGACTACAACAATCACTGGCAAAATTGCCTGTATGATCAAAGTACAGGGAGTTAAACCGGAAAAGATTCTCGCTCTTACTTTTTCAAGAGAAGCTGCCAGAAATATGGAAAAGAAAATCTATGGACTTTTAGGGCAAGGGACCAATGTAAAGGTAAGTACTTTTCATGCCTTCTGTGCCGAATTGATAAGAGATAATTCTGAAAAGTGTGGGATTTCGGAGCAATTTACCATTTTTGAGGAAATTGATGTAGCTATCCTGATTTATAAGGATCTGGGTACAACTTCGAGAAATGCAACTTTATACTCCAGCACAATCGCAAAAGCAAAGGATTTGAACATTTCTATTAGTAAGTTCAAAGATTATCTTGAAACAAGAAAGGAATCGTTACTTAACTTTGCTGAAGAAAGCAGATTTGAGCAGTTTTATAACGAGTGCAAGGTCAACCTGAACACATTTCATTTAAAGGATAGTAGTCAGCAAAAAGCCCTGAAAGATGAAAAGAAAAAATGGCAGAAATTTATCGGACTTTATGATGAATATCGTAAATATGCTGATTTCATCAACGCCTGGGAAACGTATGAAAAGAGAAAGAAAACCCTGAATTGCCTTGATTACGGGGATCTTAATAAAATTGCCCTTGATTTCCTTAACACCTATGGCACAGCAGAGTTGAATGACACCTATACCCATATTATTGTTGACGAGTTTCAGGATACTAATTACGTGCAGTTCGAACTTATCAAACACCTGACTGCAAGGGAGAAAAATATCACAGTGGTTGCAGATGCAAACCAGAGCATCTATGCTTTCCGGGGAGCATACGCGAATAATATAGAAGAGTTTAAAGAGCAGTTCGGGATTTTAGAAAAAGATGTTGTATCCCTTGATACGAGTTTCAGGTCAACAAATAAGATCCTCAAGGTAGCCCACAGACTGATCTCACATAATTACCCAGAAGACCGAAAAGGCGAATGTCTCCTTCTCAAGAACTGTAATGATAACGAGGGCAAAAATGTAGTCGTCCAGGAAACAAAAGATGATGGCGAAGAAGCAAGAAAAATAGTAGAACAGATTGAACTCTATATTGAAAATGATGTTCCCCTTAAAGAAATTGTAGTCCTTTATCGAACCCATAACCAAGGAAGACATATCAGACAGGCGCTCCAGAGGCGCGAAATTCCTGTGATTGTGAAGGATGATGCAGACTATTTGAAACAACCCGAAATCAAGACCGTACTTTCCTATCTCTACATATTAAACAATCTCATGGATCCTACTCCAAGAGGCACAGAGGCCTGGTGGCGACTCTTTCATTACAATAACAGCCTTAAAAATAGCGATTCAGTTCGTATAGGAGAGTACACCCAGCGAAACAAAGTTCGTTTTCAGGAAGCCATTTACCACCATCTTGACGAGATAGAGTTAAGCGAAAACGGATGCAAGACTGTCGAAAAAGTAAAAGAAACAATCAGGGTTCTTAGCGAGAAAAAACTGCTGGATGTCTCCGACCTTCTTCTTGAAATTTACGATCTAAGTGGAATTGTAAGACACCTTAATAGGCTGGATACGCTGAAAACCAGGGAAGCTTTTCTTAACCTCCGAAACCTGCATGAAATGGCAAAGAAATTTGAACAATTTCATAATAGAGAGCTTTTTGGCTTCATCGATTACCTTGAGATCCTTGACGAGATGGGGGGCAACCCTGAATCTGCAAAAATCAGGGAAG
>JAHDSE010000022.1 GCA_018432955.1 Syntrophomonadaceae bacterium | reverse complement strand
GCTTTTGAATAGTCAAACACTAAAGCCTCTCAGGAACACCTTTGTTCTCTGGCTATTTTCTTTTTTATAGTCGTTTTCATTTTTATTTTACACCCTTGATATTCCCTTTTCAACAAGCAGTATAGATGAATATTGTATATTCTCCCGGTGAAATTCCTCTGCTAAATTACATTTGTTTTATTCCGGTAAGCAATACGGATGTTTTTTCTTCTGACCTTCAAAGAAGAATAAGCTGCCCGTATTCATACCTTTGCTTATAATCCAAGATTTATCTATATCAAGACCCATTTTAGCGTTATAATATTGGCGAAGGGCATAAATAAAATGTATTTATAATGCTCAATCTCGGGAAAGGAGTGATAATATGCAGGATACTCCCAAGGCAAACCGCCTGCATATTGCCATATTTGGACGCCGTAATGCCGGCAAGTCCAGTCTCATAAATGCCCTGACCAATCAGGAAATAGCTTTGGTCTCAGAGGTACCCGGAACTACTACCGATCCGGTATTCAAGGCTATGGAAATTCTCCCCATCGGCCCCTGCATGATAATAGACACTGCCGGATTGGATGATGAGGGACTCTTAGGAGAGTTGCGCATCAAAAAAAGCCGGGAAGTCCTTAATCAGACAGATGTAGCCCTGCTGGTAATCGACCCTCTGGCAGGCATCAGCGAATTTGAACATGAATTGCTAAAAGAAATCCAGGCCAGAAAGATACCCTTGCTGGGGGTAATTAATAAAATTGACCTGGGAGATATAGACAGCAAAGAAATAGCCTCAAGCCTGAAAATTCCTCTTATCAAAGTAAGTTCCTTAAGCGGTATGGGCATTACGCAACTGAAGGAGCGCCTGATAAAAATAGCCCCTTCCAACTTTGAAGAACCTTACATTGTGGGAGACCTTATTAATCCGGGTGATACCTGTGTTCTCGTGGTTCCCATTGACCTGGCCGCCCCCAAGGGACGGCTCATACTGCCCCAGGTACAGACTATCCGGGATATACTCGACAATGATGCCATGGCCCTGGTAGTTAAAGAACGCGAACTCCGGGAAGCCCTGGAAGGATTAAAACAAAAGCCCCGCCTGGTAATAACCGATTCCCAGGCTTTTCTCAAGGTAGCCGCCGACACCCCTGATGATGTCTGGATGACTTCTTTTTCCATTCTTTTCGCCCGTTTTAAGGGAGACCTGCTGGAACTGGTCAAAGGAGCCCATGCAGTGAAAAATCTACAGGCAGGAGATAAGGTCCTGATAGCCGAAGCCTGCACCCACCACGCCCAGGCGGACGATATCGGTAAGGTGCAGATCCCCCGCTGGTTACGCCAGTATGTGGGAGGAGAACTGGATTTTCAATGGTCCAGCGGCAACACTTATCCCGAAAATATAAAAGACTTCAAGCTTATCGTACACTGTGCAGGTTGTATGCTTAATCGGCGCCAGATGCTATACCGGATTCAAGTAGCCCGGGAAAATGGTGTTCCCATAGTTAATTATGGAGTTATTCTGGCCTTTATTCATGGTATCCTGGATCGTGCCCTGCAGCCTTTTCCCCTGGCCCAAATGGCCTTCCGGGGGGAGTAGCGTAAGCAGGAGAAAGTTCTCCTCTTACACCCCCTACAGCACATGAACAGCCGTTGTCTTGAAAGCCAGCCAGACGTCAGTACCCGGTTTCAAATCCATCTCTTCCGCAGCCTGATAAGTTACTACGCTGGTGAGCATGATGCCGGCATCTATGGTCAACCTGTATAGTGAACCCAGGTTGACCATGTTTACGATTTTTCCGGAAAAATTATTCCGGGCACTGGAAACAAAAGCTTGATTGGAAATAACAATATCTTCCGGGCGAATTATCAGCATTACTTCACCGTTCTTATCTCCAAGAGTCTGTATTTCCATACCAGGAGCCACCTCTACCTTCCCATCCCTGGCCACGCCGGGAAGAATATTTTTGGATCCAACAAACCTGGCTACTGAGCAGGAATTGGGATAACGGAAGACCTCCAGCGGCTTTCCTACCTGTACAATTTCACCATCCTGCATTACTCCTATATGATCTGCCAGAGCCAGAGCTTCTGAAAAATCATGAGTTATATGCAATGTTGTGGTCCCTAAAACTTCATGCAGACGGCGCAATTCCTCCTGAAAAGCCTCTCTGCTATTGGGGTCCAAAGCGCTCAGGGGTTCATCCAGCAGAAGTATGCTCGGGGAAAGGATTACTGCCCGGGCAATGGCCGTTCGCTGTTGTTCACCACCGCTCAGGGTAGCCGGATAACGGTGCAAAAGGTGTTCGATATCCAGGAGAGAAACTATTTCTTGGAACTGCCGGTCAATCTTATTTTTACTTTCCTTGCGAAAACGAAAACCAAAGAGGATATTTTCCTTCACCGTTAGATGAGGAAAAAGCGCGTAATCCTGGTAAACAAAACCTATATCACGTTGTTCAGGAAAGAGATCACTGATCCTGCGGTCCCGAAAATAAATTTCCCCGCTGTCAGGACGGTACATACCGGCAATCAATTCCAGAATTACTGTTTTACCGGTCCCTGTGGGTCCCAGGATAACAAAATACTCTCCTTCTTTTACCTCCAGATCGATACTCTTTAGATTAAAATATCACAGACTTTTAGAAAGATTTTGCAATCGCAGCATAAGATCACCACCCGGCCTGAATTCCGCTTCTGGAAAGGCTAAGCTGCCTGCCACCCAGAAATTCGAATACAACTAAAGAAATTATCGAGATTATTATTAAAATTGTAGCCACCGCCAGAGCTATATCAAGATCGCCGGTAGACATATTAAGATAAAGAGCAATCGGTAAAATTGTAGTTTTAAACTGAGTAGCACCGGCCAGCATCAAGGCAGCACCGAATTCTCCCAGGGCACGGGCCCAGCTAATTACAACCCCGGCCATAACGGGCCAGAGGCAAAGTAACAGCAAAAAAAGCCTGTAAACGGCTCCCGCCCAGTGTTCTGGCTACAAACTCCATGCGGGGATCAATATCACTTATGGTGGACTGTAATATCCTTACCATATATGGAGCATTAACAAAAAACTGGGCTATGACTATCCCCAGAGGGGTAAACACTACCCTGAAACCTTTGGCTGCCAGGGCATGTACCAAGGCAGTCGTCCCAAAGAGCAATAAAAGAGCCAGCCCGGAAACCAGCGGAGGCATAGCCATCGGAATAGCCAGGGCAGTACTGAGCACGTTTTTACCCGGAAAATTCAAGCGGGTCAAACCATAGGCCACAGGTACGGCAAAAATAATACAGAGCAAGGTAGAGATTGTTGAAGTTTTAAAACTGAGCTTTAGCGCAAATAGTATTTCTTCTCTCATAAGGCTGGAAAACAGATTGGGGAACCCCTTTATCAATATCAGCAATATGGCCAGTATGATAAAGCCGGCCAGGAAAGCGATGCTGAAAGATATGACTGCAATAAAAAAAATATTCTGTCCCCGGGCATCAAATTTAAGCACTCAAACAGGGAGTGTAAATCCTTTTCTGCATCTACAATACTATTCTACTGTTTTAAAACCATGTTTCCTGAAAATAGCCTTTCCTTCATCTGATGCCACAAAATCAGCAAAATTACGGGCCAGCTCTTCTTTTTCCGTGAACTTCAGAACTGATACCGGTATAGTTTGAATGATATTTTTTCCCGCCGGAATTTCTATGGCCTCAAGCTTATCATTTCCCCAGGCATTGTCCTCAAAAATAAGGGCCGCATCCGCCTGCTGAGTTGCCAGGTAAGTCACCAGTTCATTTACGGTAGCCGCCCTGGAAATAAGATTGGCTTCTATTTTTTCTGAAAGCCCGTTTCCTTTGAACATTTTCTTTCCTATCTTACCTATAGCCGTCCCTTCTTCATCACCTAAAACGACCTTTACTCCCTCTTTTGTCAGGTCCTCAAGCTTTTCAATCCCGGCCGGGTTGCCTGCGGGTACACCGATAACCGGAATATGATAAGCTATGTCTTGCTTACTGTCGGTAAAACCTTTCTCTAAAGGTCGCCAAAAGGCCATATTATGGCGCAGAATTCCGGTTCCAGGGTGTGAATTGCCAAAATACGGCAGGATTATTGAGTGCTTTTGTTGAATATTAGCAATAAATACTAATTAAGTTATTTGGAGGGAAGTATGT
>JAHDSE010000095.1 GCA_018432955.1 Syntrophomonadaceae bacterium | reverse complement strand
TAATGTATTACTGCATGATACTGCTTGATTATGTTCCCAAAGAACTAGCTGAAATTGTTTCATGTCAAGTTATGTTCTGGATTGCTGCACAGCCCCTATATATCCAGAGGTTGTTCAGTAATTTCTACTACGAAAGTTGAGTCATATATTATAAATCCAAAGGAGCCATTTTCCCTGAGGGGAAAATGGCTCCAGCTTGTCAATAACTGTTCAACCTTTTTTTATCTCATCAATCCAGGACTGTCCTTCAGCAGCTCAGGATCAATACAGGAATCCTCCGGGATGGAATATTTCAAAGCCCCTGACGGGCAACGGTCTATAGCCTTGATAATATCTGTTGGAGAAGCTCCCTCCATATTAACCCAGGGTCTTGCTTCCGGATCAAAAACCTGTGGCAGACCAATAAAGCAGTGGGTATCATGCATACAACGTTCCGAATTCCAGTGCACTATCAGGTCTTTATTCCGGTATTCCTTTATATATTCCCCTTGTCCAACCTTGAGGTCATCGCTCGTATCCCCAATAAACGAATCTTTCAGGGATTCAATGGCACGGTTTTTTACTGCCCGGGCAAAGTCTCCGGCAAAAGCCCTGACTTCTTCGAGTTGCTTTTCCGAAGGGTTAAACCTTATTCTAAGACCTTTCATTACTTTCATCCGCAGACTGATTAGACGTTTCTCCATAGCAGGAACCGCTTCACCGCTCCATCCATAAGCTCCAAAAGATGCTGCTACTTTGCCTTTGTGTATAATAGGAGAAAGCTGCCCCAGTAAATCCCAGACCGGAGGAACTATGTCTTTATTGATGGTAGGAGAGCCAATCAGAATACCATCGGCGTTTTCCATCTCATAGCTTGCCTGGGCTGTGGAATTCTCCATTAAGTCATAGCTTTTAACATTAAAATCACCGGAATCCTTTAATACCTTCTCAATAGTTTGCGCCATTTTTTCGGTATAACCGTAAGCACTTGCATAAGCTATGACAATCTTGGGACGTTGGTCTTTTTCTATGCGGGGAGAAGCCCACTGCCGGTAAAACTCCAGATAATGTTTGATATTTTGGCGCAGTACGGGGCCATGACCCGGGCAAATACAGTCAATATCCAGGCCCTCTATTTTATCCAGGGCTTTTAAAACATGGGGCTTGAAAGGTCCCATTATTACATCGAAATAATACTTGTAGGCATCAGAAAAATCCTTTTCAATCAGGTCATTGAAGATTCTATCATCTGCATAATGGCTGCCGAAGGAATCGCAGCTGAACAAGATCTTATCCTCTTTTAGATACGTATATATCGTGTCCGGCCAGTGTAACAGCAGGGCAGATATGAACTGCAGATTCTTGTCTCCCAGTGACAGCTTTGAACCGTTGCCAACAGCTCTGTTTTTAAAACTCAGGTTGGCGATTTCCTCCATAAACTCTATGGAATTCGGATGGGCTACAACAGTAAGATCGGGAATAAGCTGCAATAACCGGGCCACAGAGCCTGAATGGTCAGGTTCCGTATGATTCATAATCAGGCAATCAATTTCCGAAAGGTTCACAAGTTCTTTGATATTTTCCAGGTATTCTTCAAAAAACTTTTCCTTGACCGTTTCTATCAAAACAGTCTTTTCGCTTCCTTTAACCAGATAAGCATTGTAACTGCTGCCATATTGGGTTTCCATAATAATATCAAAAACTCTCAGTCCATGATCCTGTACTCCAATCCAGAAAACATTTTCCTTAATTTTTACAGCCCCCATTATTTAAACGCCCCTTTCCAGATAATATCATCAGTATAACCCATAATATCCCATGCATGTTTCCAGCACAAGCAATACTTATTCGATTAACCCTGGACATTCTTCTTCAGCCACTTCACGCCTACCATCAAGAAGCAATACCGATAAGGCCAGAACGGAAAAAACCACTGCAGAAATATAAGCATAGTTAATATTGATATCCAATAAAAAGCCGCCTAAAGCTGGACCAATAGCCCTTCCCAGGCTGTCATAGCCCTGCAGTATTCCCAGGGTTGTCCCCTGCTGTGTTTTGGCCCTTTTGGAAACCGCTGTAGTCAGGGCTGGACGAATCAGACCCCCACCCAATGAAAACACTGCCATGAATACCATAAGACTGATCAGGTTAAAGGCATTCAAAGCCAAAACAAAACTAAATATCATAATGGCTAATCCAGTTTTCACGGTTGTTTCTTCACCATAACGCTCGATCATCCTGCCTACCACTATACCTTGAACAAAAACCGCTACAATGCCGGCACAGGTATATACCCAGCCGATATCAGCAACTCCAATCCCCAGTTTCCCTTCAGCAAAGAGAGCACATGTCCCATGGTTGGTGGATTCTCCTATACTGGCCAGCAACATGAGTATAAAGAAAATCATTAATGGACTGCTTAAACCTTTTAGCAAAGGTGCTCTTTTGACTTTTACACTCTGTATTCTGTTTATTGAAGGCAAAGATTCCTTTAAGAACAAGAGTACTGCCAGACAATTGACAGCAGCCAGACTGCCGGCTACTAAAAAGGGGAGAGATAAGCTAATATGTGATAATAAGCCTCCTATAGCCGGGCCAAAAACCATTCCCATTCCCATAGAAGCTCCAATAAGCCCCATACTTTTCCCTCGTTTTTCCAGGCTGGTAGAATCTGCTACATACGCCATAGCCGCAGGCATAGTAGCACATGATAAAATCCCCCCCGCTATCCGAGCTGCAAACAACATCCACAATGAAGTCGACAAAGCAAAGAGAATAAATGTAAGCGAAATTCCTATAAGCCCCACAATAAGTAACGGTTTTCTGCCCACTTTGTCTGAATAGGCCCCCCAGAAAGGAGCAAAAGCAAACTGGCAAAGGGCATAGACCATCATCAGCAATCCCAATTGAAAGGCACTGGCCCCCATGGATTCTGCATAATAGGGCAGTATGGGCATTATTATACTGAATCCTATCCCAACCAGAAATATAGCAAAAAACAATATAATGATCCTGGCTCCTGCGTTTTTTTCCTGATTCATCAATACACCTGCTTAAACAGTTTTATGTACTACAATGCTACTCATATAACTACACTATTATATCATTTTCGCTGTTCTTAATTAGATATATTTGCTGGCAAATACAAGAAGCTAACTATTTTATTTGGAGAAGCCAGGTTCCCGTAGAACAGCAAAAACCAGGATATTTTTATAAATCCTGGTTTCTATAATAATATAAATGATAAAAGAGCAGGTTTTTAGCCTTACTGTGACCTGTTCAGTGTCGATATTTGCATTACCTGTTCATATAGACGCAAAAAGTTTTCCGGGGTAAGAGACTGTTTACCATCTGACAGAGCCCGGTCAGGTTCCTGGTGGACTTCGACCATTAGTCCATCTGCCCCTGCAGCAATAGCTGCGCGGGCAACCGGAGTAACCATTTTCCATTTTCCTGTGGCATGACTGGGATCAACAATTACAGGCAAGTGGGATAATTCTTTGACCAGAGCAACCGCAGCTATGTCAACCGTATTGCGCATATAGGGCTCAAATGTTCTGATACCCCGCTCACACAGTATTACATTCTGATTTCCAGCCTTCAACATGTATTCGGCAGCCAGCAGCCATTCCTCAATAGTCGCCGACAGGCCTCTTTTCAGCAATACGGGCTTTTTAGTTTTTCCCAATTCTTCGAGTAACGAAAAATTTTGCATATTACGGCTTCCTACTTGCAAGACGTCAACACTCTCATAGAGTATATCTATATCACGGATATCCATTATCTCCGTTACCAGCGGCAGCCCGGTGATTTCCCTGGCTTCCTGCATTATTTCCAGACCGGCATGTCCCAGACCCTTAAAAGAATAAGGAGAGGTTCTGGGCTTAAAGAGCCCCCCGCGCAAAGCGTGAGCTCCTGCTGCCTTGAGAAATTGCGATATCTCCAGATAGTCCTCTCTGTTTTCCACAGCACAGGGCCCTGCAATAATGGTACAGTTTCCATGCCCAAGTAATACTGATCCGCTCGGACTTTTTATCTCAACAATAGTATTTTCTTTTTTATATTCCCGGGAAACCAATTTAAACGGTTTCATTTTCTGCCTCCAAAGTAGATTACATTAATATTGTATAATAAATATACCCATGTTTACAGGGGGTCTTCCTGAGTGCGAATTAGGTCAAGTGATTTCTTGTCCTTTATTTAGGAAATATCATGCTCATATATATAATTTTAGCTGGCATTTTTACACTTATATCGGCATTCCCCTTTCAACCACAGCCTTATTTGGAGAGCTTATCAAAAAGGGCCATGATTTCCTCGATTTTTTCACCTTCATTACCTGTTTGAAAGGCCTCCCTCACACAGCTGTTCAAATGGGCCTGAATAATTTCTTTATTGGCCTTGCGCAGGATTGCTCCGGCAGCCATAAGTTGATTGGAAATATCCATACAGTAGCGATCATCCTCGACCATTTTAAGCACCCCGTCAAGCTGCCCTCTGGCTGTTTTTAAAAGGCGCGTTATATTATCTCTGTCAGCTTTCATTGGCTTCCCTCCCTTCAATGAATACTGCATTTATTTTCGGCTTATGGCAACGACCTCAAAACCGGCTTCTTCCACGGCGTTTTTCAAAACATCGTTGGCGATTTCTGAATCCATGTTTACGGTTGCGATTTTTTCTTTTAAATCGACCCTGGCCTCCACATTTTCTATGGAATTCAGGGCTTTTTCGACTGCAGCCTGGCAGTGCGCACAGTTCATGCCGTTAATGCTAATAACTTTTTCCATTCTTTCACCTCCATTATTACTTACGCTCTGATAAGATTCATTTATTTTTATTTCCGTTGACGGCCGGAACAATTTCAACCTTAAGGCGTTGGATACAACACTTACTGAACTGATACTCATTGCTGCCGCAGCAATCATCGGGCTGAGCGTCCACCCCAGGGGAGAGTAAAAAACTCCTGCAGCCAGAGGTATACCAATACTGTTATAAAAAAACGCCCAGAACAAATTCTGCTTAATATTTCTGATTACAGCCTTACTGAGCTCTATAGCAGCAACCGCATCAAGCAGGTCGCTCTTAATCAGTACGATATCCGCTGATTCAATGGCAATATCGGTTCCTGCGCCAATGGCAATACCTATATCTGCCCGAACCAGAGCGGGCGCATCATTTATACCATCCCCAATCATGGCTACCTTTTTCCCTTCTTGCTGAATAGCTTGTATTTCACGTTCTTTGTCCTGCGGGAAAACCTCGGCGATAGTCCTGTCTATACCAAGTTGTTTTTCTATAGCCGCTGCAGTCTTTTCATTGTCTCCCGTCATCATTACGACCTCAATACCCATGGACTTTAAGCGTTCAATAGCCGCACGGCTCGTGGCTTTTACACTATCTGCTGCAGCTATAAGGCCAAGAAACCTGTCACCGGCAAAATATAGCGGTGTTTTCCCACTTTCAGCGATACTATGGGATATATCTTCCATGCCATCAATATCAATACCGTTTTCCTGCATAAACAACAGATTCCCGCCTATATACCTCTGGCCATCTATAATTGCGGAAATACCACGTCCTGGAATCGCAGAAAATTCTTCTACAGCCTTTAATTCTATTCCTTTTTCAACTGCTTTGGCGGTAATTGCATCAGCCAGTGGATGTTCCGAAGCTTTTTCCATGGAAGCTGCAATCACCATTAGTTCCAGTTCGCTGCTCTCATTTGCGGTAATAATATCCGTAAGCTCTGGCCTGCCTTCCGTGATTGTCCCTGTTTTATCAAGAACCACGGTATTTATTTTATGGGCTTGTTCCAGATACTCTGCGGATTTTATGAGTATTCCATTTTCTGCGCCCACACCGGTACCCACCATTATAGCCAGCGGGGTTGCCAGCCCCAGTGCACAGGGACAGGAAATAACCAAAACTGTAATCCCGATTGAAAGTGCAAACTCAAAAGACTGTCCCCCCAGCAGCCATGCAATTACGGAAACAAGAGCAATGAGCATAACCACCGGCACAAAAATACCGCTGATTTTATCAGCCAGCCTGCCAATAGGGGCTTTTGAAGCACCTGCTTCCTCTACCAATTGTATAATCTGGGCGAGAGTGGTATTTTCACCCACTTTTTCCGCCCTGAACTTTAAATACCCTGACTTATTTATGGTAGCTGCAAAGAGTCTATCACCGGCACACTTCTCTACAGGCATACTTTCACCGGTTAATGCCGACTGATCCACACTGGAGAAACCTTCAAGGACAACTCCGTCAACGGGGATGCTCTGCCCGGGTTTAAGAACCACAATTTCGCCAACAGCAACATCCCTGGCAGGAATCTCATGTTCAAAGCCATCTCGTATAACAACAGCAGTCCGGGGGGCTAAATCTATAAGTTTACTAATAGCCTCTGAGGTTCTGCCTTTTGAGCGCTCTTCCATAAATTTCCCCAGAGTAACCAGACTTAAAATCATAGCCGCCGAATCAAAATACAGATTTGCCGCATACTGGCCTGCAAGGCCCCAATCATTGTGCCCCAAGCCATATCCAATCTGAAAAATCGCATATATACCATAAAGCAATGCAGCAGAAGAGCTGACCGCAATCAGTGAATCCATATTGGGAGCCCTGTGAAGCAATGTTCTAAACCCGACCTGATAGTATTTCCGGTTAGTATAAACAATGGGAAGTATAAGCAAAAACTGCAAAAAAGCCGGCGCCAGCGCATTTTGTACACCTTCCAGGCCAGAAGGCCGGGGAATAAAGAAGATGCCGCCCATGGAGATATATATAAGTGGTATAAGAAAAACAAATGAAACGACAATTCTTTTCTTCATGGATTCTATTTCACCCTGGGATTCATTGGGCAAATGCTCCATTTTCTGAGAATCATCTACACCCTGCTGCATTATGGAAGCACTATAGCCAGCATCAGACACCGCAGCAATAATTTTTTCCCTTTTACATATATCTTCGTCATACTCAACAGCCATACTGTTAGACAGTAGATTTACATTAACCTCCCCAACCCCGGCAAGCTTTTTTACTGTCTTCTCCACATTGGCAGAACAGGCAGAACACGTCATTCCTTTTACATTAAACTTGTGTTTCATAAGCCGCCTCCTCGCCCCCCTCCCCCGGGGGGTATTATGCAATTTTATGCCTACGTATACTTTTTGTCAATACCTCAAAAAAATACCCTGGCAGTTTGGTTAGCAAACAGCTTTGTGATATATTATTCTAAAAAGCCAATGGAAAGGAGTTCCTATTATGAAACTGCCTCTGGCTATTTGTCAGATGAAGGTACAGGCGGAAAAAGAAGTTAATCTCCGCCGGGCAGAAGAAATGATTACAAATGCTGCTACTAAGGGTGCCCGGATGATAGTATTACCCGAAATATTTAATTCACCTTACCAGGCTGCTCTCTTTCCTGACTATGCAGAAATCTTCCCCGGAAAAACAAGCAAATTCCTTTCCCGTATGGCAAAACAGCATTCGGTCTGTCTGGTTGGAGGTTCCATAGTTGAAAAGGATGAAAACAATAAGATCTATAATAGCAGCTATGTTTTTGATGAAACCGGAGAATTGATAAAAAGATACCGTAAAGCACATCTCTTTGACATTGATCTACCTGGCCGGATCAGCTTTAAAGAATCTTCTACATTAAGCCCTGGCAATAATCTGGCTGTCTTTCATTATGATTCGATTCCAACCGGACTGATGATATGCTATGATATACGCTTCCCGGAACTGTCCAGAGCTCTGGCCCTGGAAGGTGCCAGGTTATTGATAATCCCTGCGGCGTTCAACCTTACCACGGGATCAGCACACTGGGACTTGCTGATGCGCTGCCGGGCTGTTGATAACCAGTTGTTTGTGGTAGCTGCCTCCCCG
The DNA here is from genome assembly GCA_018432955.1 of Syntrophomonadaceae bacterium. Classification (GTDB taxonomy): domain Bacteria; phylum Bacillota; class Syntrophomonadia; order Syntrophomonadales; family Syntrophomonadaceae; genus SV3-B162. The sequence continues at coordinate 377 of JAHDSE010000095.1, read as the reverse complement.
GCTCGCAACCCGGATGCCAGTTACCAGGCATGGGGACATTCCATGATTGTTGACCCATGGGGGACAGTAATAGCTGAAGCTGCTGAGGCGGAAGAGATAATCCTGGCCGAACTTGATTTTTCTCTTGTCGAAAAAATTCGCGAGGAACTGCCATTACTAAAACAGCGCCGCAAGGATTTATACCAGATCAACTATAAACGTGAGGAATAAGACTCAAGCGGTCACATAAGACAGATACTGCGCAGTAGAAGTTTTATTAGACACGGGTTCGCTTTGCTCACACACAGATTTAACAGATTTACACGGATTTTTTTGCTTAATGTTTTTATTTATTGGATTTCTATAATCTGGGGGGGACCAGGGGGGGGACCAGGGGG
>JAHDSE010000084.1 GCA_018432955.1 Syntrophomonadaceae bacterium | reverse complement strand
AGTGAGAAAATATTTTTTTTTACTCGATGTTGATCCTGATTTCCGTATCGGAGATACGGTAGAGACCGAAATAATGAAACAGGAAGTGCTGGAAGAGCTTTTTGAAGCTGAATACGAGAAGGCATGTGAATATTTTTTGAATCTGGTGGAAATGTTTGGTTCCAGTAAAGATGATGGGCCCCTGCAGACCTTAGTGCTGCATTGCTATAGTTTTATCCAGAGCCAGCCCTATCCCTTGAAATGGCTGGAGGAGAAAGTGAGAGATTTCAAGCTGGATAAGGAGGAGTTTGAGAAAAGTCCGTGGATTAAGGTGCTTGGTCAGCAATTGAGCATGCAAGTAGCCGGAGCCAGGGATTTATTTCTTGAAGCTGGAAAATTGACGGAATTACCAGGAGGCCCATTGCAGTATCGGGATGCCATAATTGATGATCTGGAGATGACAGAAGGCTTACTTGCTTCTCTGGAAGAAGGTCTGTATGCTTTTTACTCCCGTTTCCAGGGGATACGTCATAAAAGATTGCCACGGGTTTCGCCGGAATGTGATGAGGAATTAAAAGAAAAAGCAAAGGCAATAAGAGATGAAGGCAAAAGAATTATCAAGGATATACAAAAAAGCCTGGATAAAAGCCCGGAGGAATGCAGACAGGATTTACATAAACTTTATCCCTGCATGAAATACTTCTGTGAATTGCTGGCTGCCTTTGATTCAGCTTACCGGGAAAAAAAGATGGAAAAAGGCATGCTGGATTTTAATGATCTGGAACATTATGCTCTGGAAATCCTGGCTGAAGATGAAGCCGCCCAGGATTACCGGCAGCGTTTTGAGTACATCTTTTTTGATGAATACCAGGACAGCAACCTGGTACAGGAAAAAATCCTGAATTCTATCAGGAGAGACAACAATCTCTTTCTGGTAGGTGATGTAAAGCAGAGTATTTATCGCTTTCGTTTGGCGGACCCGTCTATATTCATGGAAAAATATCACAGCTATCAGAAAGAAAACGGGGCAACACGGAGAAGGATTGATCTCAGCAGCAATTTTCGCAGTCGTCCAAACATTATTCACGCAGTGAACTATATATTCGCCAATATTATGAGCAAAGAGCTGGGAGAGATCGACTATGATGAAAATGCTTCTTTGTATCCGGGAGTACCTGAACCGCCTGCAGTTCATGGGAATACAAGCGGGAGCACAAGTAAAGCGGGACAATCTGCCGGGCCTGCGGGAACCGAGGTAGAGCTCTTGCTGCTGGAAAAAGATGCGGATAGTTCTTTTTCCGATGAAGAGGGTGAGGAGACAGATCAGGAAATAGATAATGAAGTGGAGGAAATGGATGATATAGAACTGGAGGCCCGCTTGCTCAGCAGGCGCATTAAAGGACTTCTGGGGCAGCAGATTTTTGATGCTGAGCTTGAATCCTTCAGGGGTATTGATTACCGGGATATAGTGGTATTGTTGAGAGCAACCCGCAATACTGCCAGTGTTTTCCTGGATACTTTTCTGAAAGAAGGAATACCGGCTTATGCCGATATTAACAGCGGTTATTTTGAAGCCATAGAAGTCAATATTTTTTTAAATCTCTTGAGATTGATTGACAACAAAAGACAGGATATTCCCCTCTTGAGTGTCATGCGTTCACCGATCTGCGGTTTCAGCGTTGAAGAGCTGATAGAAATTAGACTTAAGAGCCAGGCGGAAAGCTATTTTGAGGCTGTAGAGGAGTATATGGACAAGAATCAGAATGATCTCCAGCAACGTCTGCAGGCTTTTGTGGAGAAGATTAACTCCTGGAAGCTTGAAGCTGGCTTTTTCTCCATTGATGATTTTATTTGGAAACTGCTGATGGAAACCGGATATTATTATTATGTGGGGGCTATGCCTGGCGGGATTCAAAGACAGGCCAATCTCAGAGTATTGTTTGACCGGGCCAGGCAGTTTCAGGGCAGTTCGCTGAAGGGATTATTTAACTTTTTAAACTTCGTGGAGCGCTTGAATTCCAGCACTGGGGATATGGGGACAGCCAGAATTCTGGGGGAAAATGATAATGTGGTCAGAATTATGAGCGTGCATAAAAGCAAAGGCCTGGAGTTTCCCGTAGTAATACTGGCAGGAATGGGAAAAAGGTTTAATAAAGCTGACACCAGTGCCAGGGTGCTGTTGCACAAGGAACTGGGAATTGGACCGCGATTTGTTGATCCCCAGCTAAGGATTCATACCGATACTCTTGCCCGGATGGCCATAAAGAATACAATAAAACTGGAAAACCTGGCGGAGGAGATGAGGATACTCTATGTAGCCTGTACCAGGGCCAAAGAAAAGTTGATTATGGTAGCTTCTTTAAAAAATATAGAAGGGCATGCCAGAAAATGGAACAGGGGCATTAATCCGCTCAACCTGGGTAAAGCTATGAATTACCTGGATTGGATCGGGCCTGTGCTTATGATTCATCAGGATGGAGAAAGACTTCGTAAACTGGCGGGTGTTTCTGAGTTTGAGGAGAAAATTCAGAATGATAGTTCAAAATGGAAGATAGATATACTGAAGCGGGCAGATATCAGCATGGAAAATATACTGAAACAGGAAGCTGAAGAGGAATTGAGAAGGATGTTGGAGTCCCCGCAAAAAATAGCAGTTTCAAGTGAACATGAGCTTATTGAGGGGCGGCTGAACTGGCAATATCCCTACCAGGATGCAGTAATAATCCCGTCCAAGTTGTCGGTAAGCCAGATAAAGGATTATGAGCACAGGGGTATTGCCGGTATTGGGGTAAACATACCAGCTCTGACAGCAGTCCCGGCTTTTTTGCAGGGAAAAAAGGAACTGAGTGCAGCGGCCAGGGGGACTATCCTGCATTTGTTCATGCAACAGCTGGATATGCAGCGGGTCTACAGCCTGGATGAGCTTCAGGGGCAGGTTCAGGAGATGCTGGAAAAGGAAGTTTTTACTGAAGAAGAAGTGAAAACACTGCCTCTGCTTAAAATCCTTGTATTTTTCAATTCCGCAATAGGACAAAGGCTTTTACAGGCAGAAAAGGTTTTCAGGGAACTGCCTTTCAATGTAGTTCAGAGGGCAGGGGAATTGCTCCCGGGCCTGGGTCAGAGCAGTGAAGAACTACTGGTTCAGGGAGTTATCGATCTTTGTTTCCAGGAAGGAAATGAACTGGTTCTCCTGGATTACAAAACAGATCGTATTGGCCCTGAAAACCGGGAAGAGCTGATTGCCCAATACCGTATACAATTGAATTTGTATAAAAATGCCCTGGAGAAGATAAAGGGCTTAAAGGTAAAAGAAAGTTATATTTATTTTTTCCATACAGATGAGGCGGTTTCGGTATGAAAACCGGGATAGAAGAAAACACTTGAGCATGAATACGGACTCTTGGTGGAAATGGAAAGCCTTTTTCAGGGTGGGCAAGAGGTTCGTGGAATTCGTTGCCAGAACTTAATTGGAAATATATAGCCATGGGGAAGCTTCTCATTAAATACATTTTCCTGCGGGAGATAAGGGTTTGATTGACAAGCATCAGTGCTGCTGGTAAAATATTTATGGATTTTTGAAAATATAAATAAGTTTTCCAATGATGAAAAAGAGTAGTAGAAAAGAGTTAACTCTTCAGAGAGCCAGGGGGGGTGGAAACCTGGCAGAGATACCTTTTTGAAGGCGCTTTGGAGTTGTCAGGAAGAACGCCATTCTGGTCAGTAAAACCTGAATTCTGTGAGGTGGGCCATCAGGCCAATCAGGGTGGAACCGCGGGTAGACCCGTCCCTGTCATGGGAGACGGGTTTTTTTATTTATTGAATCTATGCTGAAAATAAGCAAAAATGCTTACAGGTGAGCAAGATTGAGCTTGATTAAGAGCAAGGAGGTTAAGAGAGAAGATGAATTTTCAGGAAATAATCCTGCGTCTGCAAAATTTCTGGGCTGAACGAGGATGTATTTTACAACAGCCTTATGATGTGGAAAAGGGTGCCGGAACCATGAACCCGGCTACTTTTTTGCGAGTACTGGGGCCTGAACCCTGGAATGTAGCTTATGTTGAACCTTCCCGCCGTCCCACGGATGGGAGGTATGGAGAAAACCCCAACCGCTTACAGCATTATTATCAGTACCAGGTTATCCTGAAACCATCGCCTGACGATGTCATAGAACTCTATTTGGAAAGCTTGAAATATCTGGGTATTGATCCGGGACAACATGATATCAGGCTGGTTGAGGACAACTGGGAATCGCCGACACTGGGTGCCTGGGGTCTGGGTTGGGAAATATGGCTGGATGGCATGGAGATAACCCAGTTCACCTATTTCCAGCAGTGCGGGGGGATTGATTGTGTACCCGTCTGTGCGGAGATTACTTATGGAATAGAGCGAATAGCCATGTATATACAAAATAAAGAAAGCGTATTTGATATTGAATGGGTAGATGGTATTAGTTATGGTGATGTCCATCATCAAAGCGAAGTGGACTATTCTCATTATAATTTTGAACTGGCTGATACAGCTGCTTTAACCACGATGTTCAATATTTGTGAAAAAGAAGCTATAAATATTGCCGAAAAGCACCGGCCTCAACCGGCCTATGATTATGTACTCAAGTGTTCTCATCTTTTCAATCTTCTGGATGCCCGGGGAGCCATCAGTGTTACTGAGCGTACGGGTTATATAGCCAGAGTACGTAATCTGGCCCGTCTGGTGGCCGGGGAATACCTGGAACAGAGAAAGAGACTGCGCTATCCACTGTTGAAAGATGAAGAACTAAGAAAACGCTTTATAGATGAGGAGGTGCTTTAGGAGATGGCAAGAGAACTTCTGCTGGAAATCGGAGTCGAAGAGATCCCTTCCGCATATATGAGCAGAGTGCTGAATAATCTTCAGGATCTGGCGGCCAAAAAATTTACCGATGAAAGAATACCTTTCACAGATATTCAAGTAATGGGTACCCCAAGGCGTTTGACTTTGATAATTAAAAATCTGGAAGAAAAACAGGAAGATGCCCTGATAGAAAAGCGGGGACCCAAAAAAAGCGCTGCTTATGATGCCGAAGGTAAACCCACTAAAGCCCTTCAGGGATTTGCCCGCAGTCAGGGCCTGGATATCAGGAAGCTTCATGGTCAGGAACACTTGGAAGAAGAGGGACTGCAGCTCCGTGAGGTATCAGGTGTCGAATATTATTATGCGTTTAAAAAGGAAAAAGGCCAGAGAACCAAAAAACTGCTGGCCGGGATATTGGTGGATATAATCAATACTTTGACTTTTCCCAAATCTATGCGCTGGGCTTATTATAACACCCGGTTTGCCAGGCCTCTCAGGTGGCTGCTGGCTTTTTACGGGAAAGAGAGTATTGAAATGGAGCTGGAGAACGTAAAAAGTGCAAAATATACTTATGGACATCGATTTTTATCTTCAGGTCCCATAGAAGTGAATGATCTAACAAGCTATCTAAAAGCTTTAGAAGAAAACCATGTAATTCTGAACCAGAAAGAGAGAAAAAAAATGATATGGGAGCAGGTGAAATTTGCGGCAGCCCAGGCTGGAGGGGTTCCCATGGAAAACGAAGAACTCCTGGAAGAGGTAACTTATCTTTTGGAATACCCAACTGCGTTTTATGGAGAGTTTTCTGCTTCCTATCTGGACGTGCCTCAGGAGGTCCTGACCACTTCCATGATTGAACACCAGAGATATTTCCCGGTCTTTGATCAAGAGGGTAAATTGTTGCCCGTATTCATTGGAGTCAGGAATGGCACGGATTATTGCCTGGAACTGGTAAAGGCAGGAAACGAGAGAGTATTAAAAGCCCGCCTGGAGGATGCCCTGTTTTTCTGGAAAGAGGATATTAAAAAACCCCTAAAAGAAATGGTTCCCGGCCTCAAAAATGTTCTATTCCATGAACGCCTGGGTTCTATTATGGACAAAGTGGAAAGACTGGAGAAGCTATCCCGGTTTATTGCTGAAGAAAGCGGGCTGAGTACTGAAGAAAAATTGCAGAGGGCAGCAAAACTCTGCAAGGCTGATTTGCTCAGCAATATGGTCTATGAATTTCCTGAGCTCCAGGGTATTATGGGCCGATACTACGCCCTGCACAGTGGTGAAGACCAGGAGGTCTGCGAAGCCATTTATGAACACTATCTGCCCAGGTTTGCAGGGGACCATATACCTGCCAGTGAAACTGGTATGGTTCTTAGCCTGGCAGAAAAAATAGATAACCTGGTGGGTTCTTTTTCAATTGGAATAAAGCCTACCGGTTCCCAGGACCCTTACGCCTTGAGGAGGCAGACCCTGGGAATTGTAAATATCATATTGGATAAGAAGCTGAATATTCACCTTGATAAAACACTGGAAAAAGCTTATGAGAACTTTGAGAGCATTGAGCCGGACAGCAGCAAGGGAGACATTGTAGCTGAAGTAATGGATTTCATTATGCAGAGGATGAGAGGAGTTCTTCTGGACCGGGGACTCTCATATGATGTAATTGATACCGTTACTATGCTGACAGACTACGACCTCAACAATATCTTTAAAAAGGCAAATAGTATTCGGGATTTTAGACAATCGGAGTATTTTGATGATTTCATGACGGTTTACAACCGTTCCCATAATTTGTCCAGGAACTGGTCTGAGGAAAACGTGATAGAGGAATTCCTGATTGATGAAAGTGAGAAGAAGCTGTATGACAGCTTTTCTTCTATAAAAGACGAGGTGAAACAAGCGATAATAGAAAATGACTATTATGCTGCTCTCCAGAAGATATCCATTCTCCGGCCTGATTTGGATGTTTTCTTTGAGGCAGTAATGGTAATGGTTGATGATGAACAATTAAAGGCGGCTCGTCTGGGGATATTAAAATCCATTGCCAATTTATGTCATACAATAGGCGATTTCGGTAAAATAGTACAATAAAAAAATTTTTTAAAGATTTTTTTTATTGTATACAGGATTTTTTTAATATATATAGTATATATAATTAGTGTGATTTAAGTTAAAAAGTATAGCATAATTGGATGGTGAATATGATCGAGCTGAATGAAAGGCAAGAAAAAATTCTGGAAATAGTCAAGAAAATGGAGCCTATAACCGGGGAAAGTATTGCCGAAATTCTTAACGTAACCAGGGCTGCGCTAAGACCAGATCTGGCTGTATTGACCATGTCGGGTTTTCTGGAAGCCAAACCCAGGGTGGGTTATACGTTTAAAAATGAAGGCGTAAACAATGAAATCAAGAGAATGCTTAAACAGTACAGGGTTAAAGACCTGCAATCCATGCCGGTGGTCTTAAGAGAAAACAGCAGTATTTATGATGCTATTGTCACTTTATTTGTCGAGGACACAGGCAGTATATTTATAGTTGACCAAGAAAAATTTCTGGTAGGGATAGTTTCGCGCAAGGATTTTTTAAAAACGACCCTGGGTCAGGCAGATATACACAAAATGCCGGTGAGTGTCATTATGACTCGTATGCCCAATATTATTACTGCCAATCTGGATGATACAGTTGTTGAGGTAGTTAAGAAGATCGTCGAACATGAGATCGACAGCGTCCCGGTAGTCAAATGCTATATTGATGAAACAGGAGAGGAAAAATATGAGGTAGTAGGCAAGGTTTCCAAAACCAACATTGCCAGATTATTTCTGGATCTGGCGGATGACAATAAATAGAAGCATGTTAATAATTGCTGTTTAAGCAATTCATGAATTGGAGGTTGCGGTTTTGACAAAGCATTTACCTGGAGTTTTTATTGTTTCGGATTCCATAGGCGAGACTGCTGAAATGGTGGTGCGCGCTGCTGCAAGCCAGTTTAACTCTGGTAATATGGAGATCAGGCGGATACCCAATATTTCTGATACCGATACCCTGGACGAAATAGTGCATCAAGCAGCAGAAAAGAATTTTTTAATTGCCTATACCCTGGTTATCAGTGGCCTGGCAGAATACTTGAGGACAGAGGCTGACAGGGCGGGAGTATCCTGTGTTGATATCCTGGGGCCTTTAATGAATGCTTTCAAAAGTATCAGTGATATTGAACCCAGGAGGGAGCCAGGCCTCTTACGTAAGGTGGATGAAATGTATTACCGGCGGATTGAGGCGGTAGAATTTGCCGTTCGCTACGATGATGGAAAAGATCCCCGGGGAATTAACCTGGCTGACATAGTACTTGTGGGTGTATCCCGTACCTCGAAAACACCACTTTCCATGTACCTGGCACATAAGCGCATCAAAGTGGCCAATGTGCCGCTGGTTCCTGAAGTATCGCTTCCTGATGAATTATTTGCTGCTGAAAAAGGCAAAGTTGTAGCTCTTACTATTGAACCGGAACCATTGAATCATATACGTATGGAAAGACTGAAAAGCCTGGGATTGAAAGGACAGGCCAGCTACGCTAACCCTGAGCGTATTCTGGAAGAGCTTGAATTTGCTAACAACGTAATCAGGAAGCTCGGCTGCCCGGTGATAAATGTAACGAACCGGGCGGTTGAGGAAACCGCCAGCAAGATATTGGAGATATATTATAGGAGGTTAAGCAATGTCTAAAAAGAAGTTTATCTATTTGTTCGAAGAGGGCAGCTCAGATATGCGTATGCTTCTGGGAGGCAAGGGTGCTAATCTGGCCGAAATGACCCGGATTGGGTTGCCGGTTCCTCCTGGCTTCACAATAAGCAGCGAGGCCTGTAATAATTACCTGGCTTCAAATGAGGACTTTTTTGATAATATACTGGAAGATATTTTGCAGGCGCTTAAGATACTTGAGAATAAAACCGGCAAGGCTTTTGGGGACAAAAATAATCCACTGCTGGTTTCAGTCAGGTCGGGAGCAGCAGTATCTATGCCGGGTATGATGGATACCATACTGAATCTTGGCCTTAATGATGAGTCTGTCCAGGGACTGGCTGTACTGACAGGTGATGAAAGGTTTGCCTATGATTGTTACCGTAGATTTATTCAAATGTTCAGTAATGTGGTTCTGGAGATGGAGCATGGAGTTTTTGATGAAATTGTAGAAAAATATAAAAGAAAGCTGTCTGTCATATTTGATTATGAGATACCGGCCGAAGAGCTCAAATTAATGATTGAGGAGCAAAAGGACCTGGTAAGAGAGAAAAAGAATTTCAGTTTTCCCCAGGATGTTAAAGAACAATTAACACTGGCTATCAAGGCGGTTTTTGATTCATGGAACAATCAGCGGGCCATAGTCTACAGGCGTATCAACAAGATCGATGAAAACCTGGGAACAGCAGTAAATATTCAATGTATGGCCTTTGGGAACATGGGTAATGATTGTGGAACCGGTGTGGCTTTTACCCGTAACCCTTCAACCGGGCAAAAAGAACTATACGGAGAATTTCTGGTAAATGCTCAGGGAGAAGATGTTGTTGCCGGTATCAGAACTCCGATTGCAATTTCCAGATTAAAGGATGAATTATCAGGAGTATATGATCAGTTTATTGACACATGCCAGAAGCTTGAAAGTCACTATCGTGATCTGCAGGACATAGAATTCACGGTTGAAAGAGGAAAACTGTATATGCTGCAGACCAGGAATGGAAAACGTACCGCGAGAGCTGCCGTCAAAGTTGCTGTGGATATGGTTAATGAAGGCTTGATATCCATTGAAGAAGCACTCAAGAGGGTGGATGCAGAACAACTTCATCAGCTTCTCCACCGGCAGATTGACAGCAGTGTTGAAATGGAAGCAATAGCCATAGGGCTTCCTGCTTCACCAGGGGCTGCTTCCGGGAAGGTTGTATTTGATGCTGATCTGGCAGAGAGAATGGGAGAAGCCGGGGAAAAGGTAATATTGGTAAGGAGTGAGACGACTCCAGATGATATTCACGGTATTGTATATGCAGAAGGAGTATTAACCTCACGCGGAGGGATGACTTCCCATGCCGCAGTAGTGGCGCGTGGAATGGGAAGGCCCTGTGTCTGCGGTTGTGAGGCTATTAGAATAGATGCTGACAGCAGGAATTTTCAGGTAAATGGAATTGTAGTCAATGAAGGAGATATCATCAGTATAAACGGTGCGAATGGTGATGTCATGCTGGGAGAAGTACCCATGATTGAACCCACATTGTCGGATGAATTTGAGACTCTTCTCCAGTGGGCTAACAAGCACAAGAGCCTGGCAGTCAGAGCTAATGCCGATACTCCTGAGGATGCGGCCAAAGCCAGAGAATTTGGCGCTGAAGGAATTGGACTGTGCCGTACAGAGCACATGTTTATGGCTGCTGAACGTTTGCCTATAGTACAGGAGATGATTCTGGCTGAGAATTTGCCTGCCAGAGAAATTGCCCTGAGCAAATTATTGCCTTTTCAGAGAGAAGATTTTTACGGGATTTTAAAGGCTATGGCTCCTTATCCGGTGACCATACGTTTATTGGATCCGCCACTGCATGAATTCCTGCCTGATCGCGAGTCTTTGCTGGTAGAAATAATTGAAATGAAGAACAACAAGTCTGATGAAAAACTGATAATTGAGAAGGAAGAACTGCTGAAAAAAATACATAGTCTTTCGGAAGCCAATCCTATGCTGGGACACCGAGGGTGTCGCCTGGGTCTGACTTTCCCGGAAATATATCGGATGCAGGCCAGGGCTGTTTTTGAAGCCATGACTATGCTGAAGACTGAGGGCGTGGATAATTTTGCGGAAATCGAAATCCCTCTGGTTATGGATCTTGCGGAATTGACTATTCTTAAGGCCATGATTGTAGAAGAATACCAGGCAGTTAAGGCAGAGAGCGGAGTTGAACTGGATTTCGCTGTAGGAACCATGCTGGAACTACCCCGGGCATGTTTAACAGCAGATGAGATTGCAACAGAAGCAGAATTTTTCTCCTTTGGAACCAACGATCTGACCCAGACTACCCTGGGATTCAGTCGTGATGATGCAGAAGGAAAATTTATTCCAGTTTATCTGGAACAGAAAATTATCAAGGATAACCCCTTTGCAGTACTGGACCGCAAGGGCGTTGGCAGCCTCATGCGCCTGGCAGTAGAAAAGGCACGGGCAGTTAAAAAAGACATGCTCATGGGGATTTGCGGGGAGCACGGCGGAGAACCAAGCTCCATCGAATTCTGCCATATTCTGGGACTTAATTATGTTAGCTGTTCCCCTTACAGGATTCCGGTAGCCAGGCTGGCTGCAGCCCAGGCCAAATTAGCTAATAATTAAATTAAAATATTACTGAAGCACACAAGGGTACAGTTTTTGCTGTCCGTTTTAGAGCGAATAGCAAACAAATAATGCTTGAATTTTATAAAAAGCAAGAAAGGGTCAGTCTGCCGATATGCAGGTCTGGCTCTTTTGCCTGATGATATGATAATAGCAATTGTGCAAAATGCTTAATTATGTATACATTCTATAAAAGAAAATATCTGATTATAAATAAAGGATTTTCGGTCTATATTGTAGTATAGAAAATAATACGGAGGTGGAATAGTGACTGATACGTTCATCGTAGCAATCAATGGAAGCCCCAAAAAAGACGGCAATACAGCTTTCCTCCTGGGTAAGGCTATTTCTCAATGTTCCAGCCTGGGAGCAAAAACAGAGATTATTCATTGCCAGCAGATATTGAAAGATCAAAAGAATCCGTTCTGTGTTGCCTGTTCATCACCCTGCTCAGCAAAATGCGCTGAAGGAAAGGAATTGGGGAAGGTTTTTGAACTGCTTTCCAGGGCAGATGGTTTGATAGTTGGGAGTCCGGTATATTTTGGAACAGTATCAGCTCAGTTGAAGGCATTCTGGGATAAGAGCAGATCACTCAGGGCAGAAAAAAAACTTCTCAATGTTGTGGGAGGAGCAGTTACTGTGGGCGGCTCAAGATTTGGCGGACAGGAAACTACCTTGAGGGCCATACATGATATGTTTTTGGTTCAGGGAATGATTTGTGTCGGTGATGGGTATTATGAAGATGATTGTGGGCATATGGGTGCTGCGGCCCAGAGACCATCACAGGAAGATGAAAATGCTATTAAGCGTAGTCAAATACTGGGAAAACGAATATTTCAAGTAGCTGAGGCTACCAGAGATTTGAGGAAAAGGTGAACATCGGTTGCGGTTTAGCTGGATAATTCAATTATTAATCCTCGGGCCTGGGCTGGAGGATTTTTTTATTAGAGGTGAAAAGCATGAGTATCAGGGAAGAAATTGAGCAAAGGGAAAAGGCCTGGCTAAGCGATTATGCAAGTTTAGCTATTAGGTCCAGGGGAAGGATCGAGTTTGAAGAAGCCGATCCGGTCAGAACCTGTTTCATGGTAGACCGGGATAGGGTGGTTCATTCCAAATCTTTCCGGCGTCTAAAACACAAGACCCAGGTATTCATTGCACCACCGGGAGATCATTACCGAAGCCGTTTGACCCATACCCTGGAAGTAAATCAAATAGCCAAGACGATTGGAGCAGGATTGAATCTTAATATTGATTTGATTGAAGCCATAGCCCTGGCGCATGATGTGGGTCATACGCCATTTGCTCATGCTGGTGAACAAACCCTCAATAGCTTGATATCAGGTGGATTTCGGCATAATGAGAACAGCATTCGGGTTCTGACCAGAATAGAACAGCATAAAGGACGGAATGGTCTTAATTTGACCCAGGAAGTTCTCGATGGTGTACTTCATCACAGTGGTTATGAAAAAAATGCTTCGCAGGCTTTTACCCTGGAAGGTCAGGTTATCCGTCTAAGTGATAAAATAGCTTATGTTCAGCATGATATAGATGATTCCATCAGAGCAGGATTGCTTACTCTGGAACAGATACCGAAAGAATTTGTGGAAATTCTGGGAAATACCCATAGCAAAAGAATAGCTACCCTGGTAATTGACACCATTGATAGCAGTCGGAGATTGATAAAAGAGGGTCTTAGTCCCAGGATTGAACCCGGGCATATAATAGACAATGCATTGAGAGGTTTACGGGAATTCATGTTTGAGACCATTTACCGGGGAAGTGTTTGTAAGGCTGAGCGAAGTCGAGCCAGTTTTATAATTGAACATTTATTCAATTATTATTGCAGGCATCCACAGAAGATGAGTCTTCTATTTCGAAAAATAGCTGATGAAGAAGGAGTGGAGACAGCGGTTGCCGATTACATAGCCGGCATGAGTGATGCCTATTGTATATCATTGTTCAAGGATATTTATGTTCCCCAATCCCTGGTTCCAGATGCTCAAAAAGTCTTTAATCTTGATGAAGGTGAGAAAACTGTCAATTAATAATAGCCATCTCTAAGCCAGAAAGAAGGGGATTTTTCGCTGGATGGGAATATAAATTTCCAGGATCCTTTAAAAAATTGCTGTAGAAATTGATTATCACTTTGGAACAAATGAGATTTAATTATTGACAAAATTCGAATATCGAGAAGGATTTTGGGTGTAAACATAGAATAGTAGGTGGAGAAAATGACCGGATATTATGATGAACACTTGCTGCGTGAAATAGAAATGCGGCTGGATATTGTTGATATAGTTTCAGAAACAACCAGTCTAAGCCGCAAAGGGAATCGCTATTGGGGCTTATGCCCCTTTCACCAGGAAAAGACGCCGTCATTTAGTGTTACTCCGGAAAAAAACATGTTTTATTGCTTTGGTTGTCATGCCGGAGGCGACCTCTATTCCTTTGTGATGAGGCGTGATGGACTGGGATTCAATGAAGCGGTGGAAATGCTGGCAGCAAAAGCCGGAGTTGAGTTACTGTCTTCCCGGAAAGATAAAAAAGCCGATAAACGGAAAAAAGTTACTGAAATCAATAAGGCTGCGGCAGAATTCTATCACGATTATCTTTTGGGCAGCAGAGCACTGGCAGCGAGAAAGTATCTGGAAAAACGCGGCATTAATAATGAGACAATTGAAGAATTTAATCTGGGTCTGGCACCTGACAGCTGGAACAACCTGGAAAACTATCTTTTGAAGAAAGGTTTTTCTCAGGAGTATGTGAAACTCTCTGGTGTAATAAAGCGTAATGAAAAAAGGAACACCTTTTATGATTTATTCAGAAAACGCATTATTTTTCCTATATACCATTATAATGGTGAAATTGTAGGATTCGGCGGCAGGGTCTTAGACGATAGTCTGCCCAAATACTTAAATACTCCTGAAACTGAGATCTTTTCCAAACGCAATACACTTTTTGGTTTGTACCAGGGGAAAAACGCAGTTCGTTTACTTAACGAAGTAATAATAGTGGAAGGTTATCTGGATTGCATTAAATTGCAGCAGGCTGGAATAAGAAATTCTGTAGCTTCACTGGGAACAGCCTTTACTCGAGAGCAGGCAAGGCTTTTGGCCAGGTATGCTGAAAAAGCGATAATTATTTTCGATGGAGATGAAGCAGGGCAGAGGGAGACCATGAGGACAATTGATATTCTGGTGACTGAAGGTCTAAAAACTTCGGTTGTTACTCTCCCGGCAGAAAACGACCCGGATGAATACATTGAATTATTAGGAAAAGAGGAATTTCTGCAATATATAAAGAATAATAAACTTAGTTATATTGAATATAAGCTTAATAGATATATTAAGCTTGAAAAAGAGCTGAACCTGGAAGCCAGAATAAGAATAATAGAATTATTACGGGATGATATTGAGGGAATGGATAGTGAACTGGAAAAAGACTATTATGTTAAAATTCTGGCTCAGAACTTGATGATTGAAGAAAACCTGATTTTAAGAGAGTTGAGTACCCGTAATACGCTGAGGAAAGACATTAAAAAGAATAAAACTAGAAAAATAAGGGATAATATTGAATACGGCAATTATAGCATTCAAGAGAAAATACTGGGAGCTATGTTTAAAAATTTACAGGTATTCGAGAAAATTAAAGCAACCATAGGCTTGAGTTTTTTTGCTCAAGATGAATATAAAAAACTGGCAAAAATATATGATGAAATGGAAGGAAGCGAAGAACAGAGATTGGAAAAAATCAGTAAAATAATTGGCCAAGGAGAACTCACTTCCTGCCTTGCCAGAATAATGTTCTTGTGTCAGGAAAGCAAGCAAGTTGAGAACAGAGAAATAGAAGAATTTATTCGCAGAGTTCAACAAATAAGGCTTAAAGCCCGTTGGAATAAGATGTTTAAACAACTGGAGGGCTTAAAAGCCGATGGAGATTTTTATAGATTGCTGAACTATATTCTAAGTCTAAATACATTCTTGAATAGATCCCAGGAAGGGGGGATAAGATGAAACCGGATAGAAAACTAGCAGAAGCAATAAGTGTTCTTGCTGAAAAGGGGAAGAAAAAGAAGAATTTGACTTACGAAGAGATTACCGAAGATTTACAGGGTTTTAATCTGCAAGCAGATAATATAGATGATATATTTGAGCATCTTCAGTCATTGGGGATCAATATAGGTGCTGAAGGAGAAAGCGATGGAGAAGATGGCGAAAATGATAGTATTGAGACTGAAAACGTAGTTATTCCGGACGGCATAGAGATTGATGACCCGGTTCGTATGTATCTCAAAGAAATTGGCAGAGTATCTCTGCTGACAGCAGCAGAAGAAAAAGAACTTGCCCAGAGAATTGAAGAGGGTGAGGAAGAAGCAAAAAGGCAGCTGGTTGAGGCAAATCTGCGGCTGGTTGTCAGTATAGCTAAACGTTATGTAGGCAGAGGCATGCTCTTTCTCGATCTTATCCAAGAAGGTAACCTGGGACTTATGAAGGCTGTGGAAAAATTTGACTACCGAAAAGGATACAAATTCAGTACTTATGCTACCTGGTGGATAAGGCAGGCTATTACGAGGGCTATTGCTGACCAGGCACGTACGATCAGGATACCGGTGCACATGGTGGAGACAATAAATAAATTATCCCGGATACAGAGAAGTTTGCTGCAGACACTGGGAAGAGAACCTTTACCCAGTGAGGTGGCAGACGAAATGGATATTTCTGTTGAGAGGGTAATCGAGATAATGAAAGTGGCGCAGGAACCAGTTTCATTGGAAACTCCTATCGGAGAAGAGGACGATAGTCATCTGGGAGATTTCATCACTGATGAAGACGCAGAGTCGCCGGAGGAGTCAGCTTCTTTTGTTTTGTTGCGGGAGCATCTGGATGGAATATTGAATACCCTTACCGAAAGAGAGGAAAAGGTCCTGCGACTGAGATTTGGACTGGATGATGGCAGACCCAGAACTCTGGAAGAAGTAGGGCAGGAATTTGGGGTTACCAGGGAGAGAATAAGGCAAATTGAAGCCAAGGCCCTGAGAAAACTGAGGCATCCTTCCCGTAGCAAGAAGCTCAAAGACTATATTGAATAGAATAGTATTGACAAGTGAGCAGCAGCGATATATAATGATTTTCGTTGGGGCATTTTCCTCGATAGCTCAACGGTAGAGCATCCGGCTGTTAACCGGAGGGTTGTAGGTTCGAATCCTACTCGGGGAGCCATTGTTAAAGATAGCGGTAACCCTCAAAAGTTACCGCTTTTTAAATGAATCAAGCCGAAATATTTTAACTTGCTGGGGTCCGCAAATATTATCTGCACAGAATTTATGAATAATAGCCTTTTGCTATTGACCTTTGCGGAGATATTTTATATACTAACTCTTGCGGGGTTTCCCGGAATACGCGGGCCTATAGCTCAGTTGGAAGAGCCACCGGCTCATAACCGGTTGGTCCCAGGTTCGAGTCCTGGTAGGCCCACCATTTTGGATGTCAGATGTCAGAGGTCGGAAGTCAGAATAATTGTAGCAATAGGCATAGCCGATTTTATCCAGTTCGCCTCCGACTTCAGTTTTGGCCCCTTGGTCAAGCGGTTAAGACACCGCCCTTTCACGGCGGTAACAGGGGTTCGAGTCCCCTAGGGGTCACCATAAAAGGGCGATTAGCTCAGTTGGGAGAGCACCTGCCTTACAAGCAGGGGGTCGGCGGTTCAAGCCCGTCATCGCCCACCATAGAAATGTGAAAACCGTGGAATATCCACGGTTTTTTTAGATTAGAGCGTAGAACAAGGGAAGGTTCTCTGTTCTATGCGTCTCCTGTTCTATTGACTGTTTCAGGAGGATAATGTTACAATAAGCACAATTTTATGAGGAATTTTGAGGAGTGTGGGGGATTTGCAGCTTACAGGTACTATGAAAATCAATGCTGAAGGTCATCTCGAAATAGGGGGCATGGATACCCTTGATATAGCAAAAGAATTCGGTACTCCGTTATGGGTACTGGATGAGCAGGGCTTTCGTCAAAATTGCCGGAAATTCAGAGAAGCATTTGACAGGCTGGGGGAGTCAATGGTGCTCTATGCCAGCAAGACGCTGAGTACCCTGTCAGTTTACCGAATGGTTGAGGAAGAGGGTCTGGGACTTGATGTAGTGTCTGGAGGAGAACTCTACACAGCTATGAAAGCTGGGTTTCCTATGGAAAGGGTTTATTTTCACGGGAATAACAAAAGCCGCGAAGAGATAGAAATGGCTCTTGAAATGGGAGTAAGCCGTATAGTAGTAGATAATTTTTTTGAACTTCAATTGTTGAATTCCATATGCCTGGAAGAAAAAAAGCAGCAGGATATAATGCTGCGGATTACACCGGGAGTCGAGGCTCATACCCATGAATATATCCAGACCGGGCAGATAGACTCCAAATTTGGTTTTACTCTTAGTGACGGGCAGGCTATGGAAGGTGTAAAGGCTGCTATCAAAAGTGAGGGCCTTAATCTGATAGGCTTGCATTGTCATATAGGTTCACAGATATTTGAGATGGAGTCCTTCAGGCATGCTACTGCAATTATGATGGGCTTTTTGGGCGAAGTTAAAGAGATTCTTGCTCATGAATTTGATGAACTGGATCTGGGAGGCGGTTTTGGGATTCATTATTATCATGGTGATGAACCGTGTGATCCCTCGGAGTGGGCGAAAGCAGTTATGCTTACAGTCAAGGAGAAAGCAGAGAAACTGGGTATAAAAATACCCAGGGTTATTGTAGAGCCGGGAAGGGCTATTGCTGGTCCTGCAGGAATAACCCTTTATACTATCGGTTCATTTAAAGAGGTTAAAGGAATAAGAAAATATGTGGCGGTTGATGGGGGAATGACTGATAACCCGCGTCCTGCGCTTTATAATGCCAGATACCTGGCTATACTGGCTAACAAGGCAGATCAGAGCCCTGTGGAGACCGTTTCCATTGCGGGCAAGTGCTGTGAATCCGGGGATATGCTGATCTGGGATGCTCAATTGCCCAGGGTGGAATCAGGAGATATTCTGGCAGTTTTTGCAACCGGTGCTTACACTTATTCCATGGCCAGCAACTATAACCGTTTGCTTAAACCGGCAATGGTTCTGGTAAACGAGGGTTCTGCCGACTTGATTATTAAACGGGAAGATTACGAGGACCTGATAAGAAATGACAGAATGGTGGCAAGATTATAATCCCAACACTAATTTATATCAGAGCACGCCTGAGAGCCAGGTTGATAAACCTGGCTCTCAGGCTGTAAAAAATGACAGTACGAGAAAAAAGGTAAAGGTCGAGGAATTATTCAAATGCTGCAATTGAGGCGTATGAAGGATATGTTGATCGAGTGGCGTATAGTAATAACGCGAATAGTTCTATCCCTTTGCAGGCGGCTGCAACCTTATTATCGATAAGAGGGAAGTTCCAGCGCTTAATCTGCAATTAGTTTAGCTTTAACGATGACTGCTTCTTTTTCCGACCTTTTGTTTATATCCAACAGTAAAGGAATTTTTCCTGTATTAATGTCTTTTCGGCTTACCGGCAGAGCGTAGGCACGTCCCTGTTTAATAATCATTTCTCCCCGGTGCAGGCTGCGACCAGGTTTTAAATGATCAATGGGGCTGGCCAGCTCTATATCAAACCAATCCCCTTTATACAATGACTCTCCTTTTAGTTTAAGCAGGGCAGGTTTTACCAGAGCTTCAAACAACATCCCGGCTGCAGAGGGGCTCCCGGACAGATTGAAAACAAGTTTACCATTGAGAAGCGCAGCAGAAGTACTTTTTCCAGGAAAGACGTTTATGCCTTTAAAAAGAAGCGGGGCATTCAAATACTCGAATGCGTTGCCAACCAGGTCGAAAAGGCCGTTGCCGGTTCCCCCGCTTACTATTACCATGTCAGAGACCTGGGCTGCCATTTTTATTGCAGTTACGATGGTTTGCAGATCATCGTTAATCACAGAAGGTGACAGCAATGGTAAAGCTCCGCTGCTGGTTATTTTGCATGCTATTAGGCTACGGTTGCTGCAATATATGCATCCTTTTTTGATGGGGGACCCAGGTAAAAGCAACTCATTTCCCGTATCTATAATATATACGCGAGGCACTTTATATACTGGAATCCTTTCTATTCCACAAGCAGCTATTCTTTCCAGGATTTCCGATTTTAAAACCTGCCCCCTGGCTGCAACTATGTCTCCAGACCTCAATTCGTGGCCGGATCTTCGAATATTTTCACCCCGCCGAGGCCTGAAGCTGACAATTATATAGTTTTCATTTATTATCTCAACATCCTCTTGTTTAATAACCGCAACGCTGCCTTCTGGAAGCAAAGCCCCGGTCATAATTCTACAGGTTTCCCCGGGCTTTATTGGCCTGTTTTCAATTGAACCGGCTCCAATAATAGAAGCTACTCTCAAACGCAACGGTCTTCGAGCTTGGAGTCTTTTTAGATCAGTCTTGCCAATTGCGTAGCCATCCATTGCCGAACGGTCAAAATTGGGTATATCAATAAAACTGGCTATATTATCTGCGGCCACCCGCCTGTATACATCATATATATGCATGCACTCGGTGTCCATGGCTTGAATACTGTCGCAACTGATAGAAACCGCTTCGTCCAAATCAAAAGGTTCCAATAATTGATCATTTACTAACTGAAGTCTATTCATAAACAACCTACCTCTACCGCTATGATTTATTCTTGGTTAATAAACGCAAAGTTTATATTATTTATGTTTATTATATTATACATTAATTATAATTGAATGTTAGTTGTATTGGTATAAAAAAATTTATTTTAATTAATGACAAAATAATTGGTTTATGTTATATTTAGTTTCAAATAGTAGCATTAAGTAGCATGAGACATGTTGTAATAGTTTTATTGGTAGATGTATTGCTAAGACAATTGTATAGCTCCGAGCTTTCTATCTAAAGCAAAAGCCACGATAGCAAGCCGTTGGGTTAATTTGGAAACGGATTGGCCTCCCATTGTTGGAAAGGAGCCTAAAAGCCTTGCTGAGAATTGATAGATAGTAGCTGGGCTATATTGGTAATAAAATCCAAGAATGGTTTTTTTGTGGCGTTGGCTTGAACCGTTTTGCTTATCCCATCGATTTATTTGCTTAATTATTCAAAAATAATGGATTTTTAATATTTTAAATATGAGAGGAGGGAATGACTCCGGGTGAGCATGAATAAGGAGTTGAAGCAAATACCAGATAAGGCAGGGAAAGTCTGGTGATCAGAATACAGATTAATGTAATCAGGCCATTATTCGCAAAATTACTCAGGGGTTCATATCCACCATAAATTTACAAAATTTATGCGTAAATGCAATCAGGTACTCTGGCAAAAGGAGTATTTGCAGGTTTTAGTAGTATATTAAGGGAGGTAGAGATTGGTGATGAAAGTTACTCGTCGTGGATTTCTGAAGCTTTCAGGTTTATCCGCTGCCGTAGTTGCTTCTGGAGTGGGGTTTAACCTGGAAGCAACTGCCGCACAGGGATATGCACTGAAGCTGGCAGGATGCACAAAGATACCCAGTATCTGTCACTTTTGCTCAGGTGGATGCGGGCTTCTCCTGCATGTTAAGGACGGAAAACTGGTCCACCTCGATGGGAACCCGGACAATCCCATCAATGAAGGAAGCCTTTGCCCCAAGGCAGCCAGCCTGGCACAGGTGGCTTACTCTCCGGAACGTCCGAAAAATCCGCTTTATCGTGCCCCGGGCTCTGACAAATTCGTGGATATTTCCTGGGAAGAAGCTTATGATCGCATTGCCAAGAAAATCAAGGAGGTCAGAGATAAGACCTGGACGAGCACTGATGAGATTACAAATACCAAAACCGGAGAGAAAGAAACAGTTACGGTTAACCGGGCTGAAGGTATTTGTATGTTAGGTTCGGCCGAGGTCGACAATGAAGAAAGCTACCTGCTTTCCAAGATTGCCCGCCTGATCGGGACACCGTATCACGAACACCAGGCACGTATCTGACACGCGCCCACGGTGGCGAGTTTGTCACCTTCATTTGGACGCGGTGCCATGACCAACTCCTGGCAGGATATGCAGAACTCTGAGTGTTTCTTGATCGCAGGCAGCAATTGTGCGGAATGTCATCCAATTGCCATGAAATGGGTAAACCGTGCCCGGGCGAAAGGCGCCAAGGTGATTGTTGTCGACCCGCGTTTTACACGTACCGCTTCCCAGGCGGATATCTTTGCTCAGATTCGTCCCGGAACCGATATAGCTTACCTGGGTTCAATGATCAATTATTATATCGAAAATAGGCTTTATAATGAATTCTATGTTATGAATTTTACCAATGCGCTTTATAAGGTAAGCAAGGATTTTGAATTTAAAGATGGCATGTTTTCCGGATTTAATCCTGAAACCAAGAAGTATGATTACGCAAGCTGGGCCTATCAGCTGGATGCTGAGGGTAAACCGGTAAAGGCAAATAGCCTGGATGATCCGGACTGTGTTTTCCAAAAGCTTAAAGCCCACTATTCCAGATATACCTTTGATGTAGCTTCAAGCATCAGCGGAATACCAGTTGCCAAAATCAAGCTGATAGCCGATACCTTTGCTGCAGCTAATCCTGGCAACATCTTCTATGCCCTGGGCATGACCCAGCATACCACCGGGGTGCAGGGTATTCGCTGCTATGCGATCATTCAGTTGCTTCTGGGCAATATGGGCAAGGCTGGCGGAGGCATACAGGCTCTGCGAGGCGAACCCAATGTTCAGGGTTCTACCGATATGGCCAATTTGAATGCCAACCTGCCGGGGTATATTCCTTATCCCACTAATCAAGAAAAAACCCTGAATGATTTTGCAAGGAATAAAGGCTCGGTTCAACATAGACCATTGGTAGCTCTGCTCAAGGCCTGGTTTGGCAAAAACGCCACAGCCGAAAACGAATACGGATATCAGTGGCTGCCCAAGAACAATCCTTCCAATATGCCGACTCAGACCCATTTCTTCGGTAAAATGGAAGAAGGACAGTTTAAGCTTCTCCTCAACTGGGGTTCCAATTCCACAGTTTCCATTCCGGACAGGAAACTGGTGGCCCGAGGCCTGTCTGCGCTGGAAATGCTGGTAGTGGCCGACATATTCAACACAGAAACCGCCCAGTTCTGGAAAGAAGAAGGGTTAAATCCGGCGGAGATTCAGACCGAGGTAATCTTCCTGCCCGCTGCTTTCGTATATGAAAAGGCCGGCAGCATGACCAATTCTTCCCGCCTGATTCAGTGGAAAGAAGTGGCTTTGCCACCTCTCAACGGCGTACACCCTGATTTGGATATGCTGGATCACATTTTTAAGAAAGTGCGTGCTCTTTATGCCGGAAGCACTGATCCCAAGGATGAACCGATTTTGAAAGCCAACTGGGATTATGGCCCGCATGAAGCCGAACCATTAAAGGTTCTTCAGGAGCTCAATGGGTATAATGACACTACCGGCAAACCGATTGCCACGATAGGCGAATACCTGTCAGCCCCGGTCGGCACGGTTTCCACTGGAAACTGGTTATATACCGGGGTAACACCAGAAGGCCAAAACCTGGCTGATCGCCGCGGTAATGCCGATCCTACAGGTCTGGGCCTGAACAAAGATTATGCTTTTGCCTGGCCTGGCAATATCCGCGTCCTTTATAACCGCTGCTCCTGTGATGCCCAAGGCCAGCCGGTTGATTCCAGGCGCAAGCTGATCTGGTGGGATGCTGCGCAGAATCTATGGGTAGGGAATGACGGACCTGACGTGGTCGACAAGACCAAAGGTCCTGATACTCCAGAAGGCAAGACGGGTTTCAAACAGAATCCGGAAGGCGTGGGACGATTGTTTGCAGCTACTTATATGAGCGGTGCAGTTGCTACTCCGACAGAATCCATTGCGTCTGTTCCGATCCGTGGAGCAGGCATGACGGTGGATGGGCCGATGCCTGAATTCTATGAACCGATTGAAAGCCCGACATCCAATATCCTGCATCCCAGTGTGCAGAACAATCCCTGTGCCAAGATTATCTCAACTGAATTTGGCAACCCGGGTGAATATCCCTATGTTCTTACTTCATATGGGGTTGTCGAGCACTTCTGTGCCGGGGCGATTACCCGCAATATTCCCTGGCTGAATGAGATAGCACCTGAGCCTTATGCTGAAATAAGTAAAAACCTGGCTAATAAAATAGGTGTCAAAGAAGGGGATGAAGTCGAAGTATCCTCTGCCCGCGGCAAGTTAGTAGTACGTGCCCTGGTGACCGACCGGATCCAGACTCTTAAAATCAACGGTAAAGATCAGGAAACTATCGGTATGCCGTGGAGCTGGGGTTTTGCCAGCTTGAGTCCTGGTCCCAGTACGAACAATGTGACAATGGCTGCTCTGGATCCCGGAGCTGGAACTCCTGAGTATAAATGCTGTCTTGTCAACATAAGGAGGGCTTAACGATGGCAAAAAAAATGGTTTTTATTGATACTTCATTATGTACCGGGTGTAAGGCGTGTTCAGTGGCCTGCAAAGCCTGGAACGACCTTCCGGCTGAAAAGACACGACGCATAAGCAGCTATCAGACCCAGGCTGATTTTACACCCACTACCTATACCTATGTCAGGTTCAAAGAAGAATACTATGATAATAAAATGCATTTTAATATGCTGAAATTACAGTGCTTCCATTGCGATGATCCTGCTTGTATGAAGGCTTGTTCGTCCGATGCCATCTATAAGACAGAATCAGGATATACTTTGGTAGACAGAGACAAATGCATTGGTTGCGGTTATTGTGTGGCGAACTGTCCATGGGGTGTTCCCAAGATTGATGAAGCCACTAATAAAATGTACAAATGCAATGGTTGTATTGACCGCGTTGAAAATGGAATGAAGCCGGCATGTGCTCAAGTCTGTCAGACCGGAGCGATACAGTTTGGCGATCGTGATGAGCTGATGCCCAAAGCCCAGG
The DNA here is from genome assembly GCA_018432955.1 of Syntrophomonadaceae bacterium. Taxonomy (GTDB): domain Bacteria; phylum Bacillota; class Syntrophomonadia; order Syntrophomonadales; family Syntrophomonadaceae; genus SV3-B162. The sequence goes on along the minus strand of JAHDSE010000084.1, from coordinate 24,854 downwards.
CACGGGTAGCAGAGCTTCAATTAACAAATCCGAAAGCACATTTGTATGGTGATAAATTAATGGGCGGCACGACTTATGTTTATCTGCTGCAGGATAGGCCAGATGCTTATGGGCTTCCTTTAAATCCCACATCGCCGATATCTTTGACTCTTTGGAAAGATATAGTTCATCCGCTGGGTGGTATCGCAATTGGTGCTTCGGCTGCAGCTATCACTGTAGGGGTTATTGCCAATTTACTCAGGGGTAATTATGCCAACAGAGCGAAAAATATCGCAGAATCCCACGACGAAGGAGGTATGTAGATATGGCAAAAGAGGTATATCGTTTCTCAGCAGGAGAGCGTTTTGTTCACTGGTGTCACGGCATTGCATTTCTATTGTTGCTTTTTACCGGGCTGGGCGTGCTGGTCATCGCTTTTCAACCGGCCATGAACATATTCGGCGGGATTCAAGTAAGCAGAAATATTCATCGTGTCGTTGCTGTGCTGTTTACGTTGGGTATGCTTGTAGGATTTATTGGCAAAGGACAAGGCGCACGCCAGATGCGGCGCTGGTTTAAAGATGTCGTTAACTTCCGTAAAGCTGATTTGGCTCATGCCAAGAATTTTGGTATAGAATTCTTTGGCGGGCATAAACCATTTCCGCCCCAGGGTAAGTTTAACGGTGGTGAAAAGTTGAACTCTATGTTTACCATTCTTGGAACACTTGGTATTGTTATCAGCGGTTACATTATGTGGTTTGCTTCTTCCATGCCAGCTGTAGTGGTACAGTGGGCATATCCCATACATGCTGCCTGCGCACTCTTTATGGCTGCTCTTTTGATTGCCCATCTATATCTGGGAGTACTTCATCCTGATTCGAATCAGGCTTTAAAGGGTATTTTTACTGGTTGGGTTCCGGCCAAGTTTGCTTATGAACACTACGAAAAATGGTATAACGAAGAGGCTAAAGAAACCATAAGAGAATAAGAGGAGAATTTTAATGACTGCAGAAAAAAACCAATTGCTAGTTACTGAGAACCTGGAACAAGCCTACCAGAAGTATCGTCAGCTCAAACTTGAGGTTGATGAATGGATACGGAAACGTGGTTCATATTGGCTGGCTGGTTTGAGCATGAATAAAGAATCCCCATATTTACCTATTACTGATTTACCCCAGGATGCGATTATTGAGCTTTGGCAGAGATTAAATATCTCTGCCAAAGTAGAAATAACTGATTTAAAACTGCAGGAGCTGTGGGAGCAGTTGAAGCTGGGTAAAAACACGATGAACCCGGAAATGGCAAGCCGTTTTCAAATGGCAGTTAGTGGTGTGGCAAAGCTTGCCAGCCAGGCCGTCAGTGAAAAGGGAGTGCCGGAGCAAAAATTCAATCCCCGTGCGTCCGAGAATCCAGAGAAGAATGTGGTGGCTTGCCCGGTTTGTGGCGAAATTTCAACCCTGGCGGTTCTGACCGAACCTGATGGCAAAAGAGTGATGCACTGCAGCACATGCAGCTTTGAATGGCCTGTACAACGTACCGGTTGTCTGTTTTGCGGTAGTGAAGATTCCAAGAAACTCTTATATTTTGACAATGAAGCTTTTCCAGGAATTGAAATGGGTGTTTGTCAGATCTGCGGGCAGTATTTCAAGGAAATAGATGGGCGCAAGCTTTCTGCTGTAGATTATTTATGGGAAGATATGAGAACGCTTCCGTTGAATTATGCAACCGAACGCTGGATAGAAGAACAGGTTAGAAAAGATAATCAAATTAACTAAAGCCAAATATTATTAATTTTAATATATTGAGGAATTTATCGCACTGAAGGATAGTCTGGAGGTATGTCTTTGTTGGACAGTGCAAACAGGCTGAGTGCACATATTATTATTGATGAAAGAGCTTAGGCTTTTTTCATACAATCCCAATCTTTTTCTTCCCGCTTTTGCGGGAAGCTTTTTTTTTCTATAGGATTTAAGTGAAGAACCTGGAAATCTAATATTGCTCAGGAAAACTCAAATAAGAAAACTACTTGCGGCAAAAAAAGCATAGACATCTTTAATTATGCCAATATTAATGGTAAGTTTATAATTATTAAGACAATCAGAACATCTTGGATATTAAAGGAGATATTTGGGTTTTTAATAATCCGTAGTAAGTTGACATGCTCCTACCCTGAATGTTATTTTTAAAACAATGATAGAAAGCAGTATAATTGAAATGAAATAGATTTGTTAATTGAGATTATTTACTGATATGCGGAAGGAGCTGACTACCCATTTCTGATCATCCGCCCCTTACCCCGGAGGAAGCTGCTCAAATACTTAAAATTTCCAGATACACCCTGTACGAGCTAATAAAACGGGGAGAAATCCCCTCTAAGCGTATTGGAAGGAAAATACGTATTGATTATGATTTACTAATGCAATACTTGCAGGGAGACTCAGGTGAAAAACGCCCCCAGGAGCATTCTGAGGCGCACGAGGATGTATCTTCAGATAATGGCTTTTGTTTTATGGGCAGCCATGATCTATCCGTTGAACTGCTGGCAGAGTTTTTGAATCACTCCTCTTCTACTTTTTCCCTTAAGACGGTTTTTAAAGGTAGTATGCAAGGCTTGATTGCTCTTTATCACAGAGAAGCGCAAGTAACGGGTATTCATCTTTGGGATAAAAAATTACAGGAATATAATATACCCTTCGTAGAACACATCCTTCTGGCTGAAGCTTATACGGTTGTTAACCTGGTGCAAAGGTCCCAGGGTTGGATAGTCCCTGCAGGCAATAAACACAATATCAAATCCTGGGAAGATATAAGCAAAAAAGGTCTTCGCTTTGTAAACCGGCAGAGAGGCTCCGGCACCCGTTTAAGAATAGATCAATATTTGATGGAAAACGAAATACCAATCCGCCAGATTCACGGCTATGAAAATGAAGAAAAGACTCATTGGGGAGTTGCACTTAAGGTTGCTAATGGAGAAGCGGATTTCGGTATTGGCATTCAATTTGCAGCTCAAAGGATGGGTTTGGATTTTGTGCCCCTGTTTAAGGAACGGTTTGATCTGGTTATTCTTCAGGAAACAGCAGAAAAGCCTGAATGGCAGCAGATACAGGCAGTTATAAACTCTAGCGCATATAAACGGGCGGTTGAACAGCATATAGGCTATGATACCTCTCTGACCGGAAAGATCGTCTCAGGCTCTTAAAGGGCCGGGGGCTGCAAATGAGGGTTTTGCCGACTTGATAAGAGGATCTGGTAATGAATGACACAAAGCTGGAAAGCTTGTAATACTCCAGCACTAATAATTAATAAATCAGAGTACTCCAAGAGCCAGGTTGCTAAACCTGGTTCTTGACTTTCCAAAATAAAAAATAAGCTCTATTGTTTAGGTCCAAAAGCCTTTTGAATATCTTCCTGGCTGACATCCGGACAGGAGAAAAAGATGTTTGTTTTTTCTTATCCTGGTAAACTGGGCCTGGGGCTTATCCTTCATCTTCCAGTGTTTTGTGATATAATGCAGGTATCTTAGAATAGGAGTTTTGTTGTGGAAATAATTACTTCTCATAATGCCGTCGATTTTGACGGTCTGGCCAGTATGGTTGCAGCTGGAAAGCTATATCCTGCTGCTGTTAAAGTGTTTTCGGGAACACTTTCCAAGAATGTCAAGAAATTTATGGCGCTTTACAAGGATTTATTAATGATAAGGAGTCCCAAAGAAATAGCACTTGATAGTGTTGAGCGTATGATAGTTGTCGATACTGCCAATGCCAATCGCCTCGGACACCTCAAGGACTTAGCCAGACGAGATGGTCTGGATTTTCACATTTATGACCACCATCCGTCTTCACCTGATGATTTACCGGGCAGTATTAAAGAAGTACATCAAGTTGGAGCAGCAACCACTATACTGGTTGAAGAAATCATTGCTCGTAATATTGGTATTAGCGGTTTTGATGCTACTATTCTGGCCCTGGGAATATATGAGGATACAGGGAGCCTCTTGTTCAGTTCTACAACGCCCAGGGATCTTTCGGCTGCTGCCTTTTTGTTGAGTCGGGGGGCTAATCTCTCTGTAGTCGCCAATTTTATGGAACAACCCTTTTCCGGGGAGCAAAGACAGCTCCTGCAGGAACTGCTTAATTCAGCGCGCCATTACCGAATAAAAAACATGGATGTTGTTCTGGCAGTTTCTGAAAGCAATGATTTTATACCTGGACTGGATATGGTCAGCTATCGCTTGCTGGAAGTCGAAAACTCTGATGTAGTTTTCGTAGTTGCCTCGATGCAGGGTAAGGTTAATGTTGTAGGCAGAAGCCGGACAAACAACATAAAGATAAACGATGTTTTGAAAGTTGTAGGTGGAAGGGGACATGAAAAAGCAGCATCAGCTGTAGTAAAGAAAAAGTCTACCGAAGAAGTTGTTCAATTATTGATGGAAGCACTGGGGGATAAAGTCAGTCCTGCATTGATGGTATCTGATATTATGTCCAGCCCGGTTAAGACTATTCCCATGTACATAAGCATGGAGGAAGCGGGACGAATAATGTTGAGATACGGGCATACGGGTATGCCGGTAGTTGATGAAGACAAAGTGATAGGGGTTATTTCCCGGAGAGATGTAGACAAAGCCAAGGTTCACGAACTGGAGCATGCACCGGTAAAAGGCTTTATGACCAGTGCTGTCTTGTCGGTTATACCGGATACTACAGTTGGCGAAGTACAAAAAATAATGGTGGAGAACGATATTGGCAGGTTACCGGTAATCGAGGATGGAAGACTGATAGGAATAGTATCCCGTACTGATATATTAAGAACTCTCCATGGTGAAGACTATCCTGAAGACCATGAGGTTCTCTATTCCTTCAGCGGGGACGAGCAGGAGAACTGCCTGGACATAATGGAAGAGCGTTTACCATCCAAAATACTGTCCATATTACAAGTGGCAGGAGAATTGGCTGAAGGGATGAACTGTACGGTCTATTCTGTTGGAGGGTTTGTCAGGGATCTTTTTCTGCAGGTACCCAATTTTGATATTGATCTGGTAGTGGAGGGAGACGGAGAGATTCTGGCCCGGAATCTGGCTGAGGTGTTGGGAGGCAGGGCACGTATCCACGAGAGATTCAGAACAGCCGTAGTTTTTTTGCTCGACGGCAGTAAAATTGATGTGGCTACTGCCAGGACCGAGTATTATGAATTCCCAGCGGCTTTACCCAGGGTGGAAAAGTCATCTATAAGGGAGGATATGTATCGCAGGGATTTTACCATTAATACCCTGGCTATATGTTTAAACCCCGAAAGATTTGGGAATCTTATCGATTATTTTGGCGGTCGCAGGGATTTGGAAAAAGGTTATATCCGTATTCTATACAATATGAGTTTTGTTGAGGATCCTACCAGAATTCTCAGAGCAATTCGTTTTGAACAGCGTTATAAATTTACCATTGAGGAAGATACCCTGCGTTTTGCACGAGATGCTATTGAACGCCGGATGCTGGGCAAGCTTTCCTACAAAAGGGTAATGAGCGAACTAATACTTATTCTCAGTGAAAAAGACCCTGGCCTGGCTCTGGACCGCATGAAAGATATCGGAGTGTGGAAGTATATTCTACCGGAAGTGAAGCTGGAACACCTTAACCGAATAACCCTGAAAAGGGTTCCGATCATGACTGCCTGGTGGGAAGAAAGACATTACAGAAATAACGTAAAATCCTGGCTTGTGTACTTTATAATACTTCTGGCCCGCTTAAGCAGGGAGGAAGTGGAACAGATACTGGCAAGGTATCCTTTTGACAAATATGCCCATTTGTGCATATGCGAATCCCGTCAAGTTCCGGCAGTAGCCCAGGCTTTGATGAAAAGACCGGATTGTCCGGCCAGTGAGATAGACAGAACCCTGGGAAGCTGGTATAAAGAAAATATTGTGTATCTGCTATTACTGGTAAGAGAAGAAGAAGCATGGGAAAACCTGGCCCGCTATATTGAACTCAAAGATAGAGTCAAGGTGGAGATAAACGGTAATGATCTGAAAGAACTGGGACTCAAAGAAGGTCCTGCATTCAGCCGGGTTTTTGCAGAGCTATATAATTTCAGGCTTGATGAAAAAGTCAGCAGTCGCGAAGATGAAATAGAAACAGTGCAAAAATGGATGAAAGAGGGGCGGTTTTTAGGTGCAGACCATAACTAGTATGATGATAGCATTGCCGGCTATTATCATTGCTCTGACATTTCACGAATATGCCCATGGGAAAGTGGCTTACTGGCTGGGAGACGAGACTGCATACAGCTATGGCAGACTAACCCTGAACCCTTTCCCCCATATTGATCCTATAGGGTTTTTAATGTTATTTATCTTCCATTTCGGATGGGCCAAGCCGGTTCCGGTAAATCCTCTGAATTTTAAAGGTACAAGCATTAAAACGGGGATGATGCTGGTATCTTTGGCTGGACCGGGAATGAATATAGTATTGGCTTTTATTGGCATGATACTGCTGAAGCTTCTTATTCCCTATCAGGCTTATGAATGGGCAAATATTTCGTTGGCTATGGTACAGCCCTTGATCCAGATTAACTTAATTCTCGCAGCCTTTAACCTGATACCTTTGCCGCCACTGGATGGTTCCAAAATACTGGCCGGCTTACTGCCGGATTCGGGTGCTCAGGCTTTGTATTCCCTGGAACAATATGGACCACTGCTTCTTTTGCTATTTATTGTCACCGGTATTGCATCAAAAGTGTTTCTGCCTTTGGCAAACTTTTTAGGCGGTATACTCTATATGATAGTTTTTTAATAATCATAGTTAATATATAATCCAGGAAAAGCTGGCATTTCCCCCTTTATTTTATTGCTAAAGACTGCCGGTTGCTGCAACAATGTGAGCATGCGATAACAAGAAATGCGCAGCATTTCCACCATAATTATTAGTTACTAATTATTAATTAGCAAAGCGGGTGATTTGAATGGCGTATATTGTTGAGCTGGAAGCCTTTCATGGGCCCATGGATCTTCTCTTATATCTAATTGAAAAAAACGAAGTGGATATTTATGATATACCTGTAGCGGTAATTAGTGATCAATATCTAAAATACCTTCAATCAACTGGGGATCTGGACCTGGAAAGATTGGGGGACTTTCTGCTGATGGCTTCTTATCTGCTTAATCTGAAGTCCAGGATGCTCTTGCCCCGGAATAATGCTTTCGTGGAAGATGAAGCAGATAATGTTCCTGATCCCCGCGAAGAACTGGTCAGGAGTCTGTTGGATTACAAAAAATACAAGAAAGTGGCTGACTATCTGCTGGCTCGCCAGAGTGGAGAAATCAAAAGAGTGTTTTTCAGAACCAAGGATACAGAACTGACAGGCAAAGAAGAGATAGTGGCTGATCTCAAAGTACTGTTTCGCAGCTATCAAAACCTTTTACGGGATAAATTGGCTGTTGACAGTGAGTTCTATCTACCCACAGGAGATATTAATATAGGTGATAAAATGGAAGAAATATTGGGGCGGTTGGAAAACAGACCCGAAGGACTGGTTTTCCAGGATCTGTTTTCCGGTGCAGTCAATAAGAGAGAGGCTCTGGTGCTTTTTTTGGCTTTATTGGAACTGATTCGCTTACAGAAGATTCATGCTTATCAAAAAGAGTATTTTTCCGAAATAATAATACGTATGGTGGTGGCGGGGTAAAATGTTGATGCGGGATGAGCTTAAAGCGGCATTGGAGGCCGTTCTTTTCATGCGTTCGGATTATGTGAATACAGATGAATTAGTGGAATTATTGGATGTTCCCCTGCTTGATCTGAAGATGATTTTGCGTGAAATGATTTTGGAGTATAATAAAGAAAAAAGAGGCATACAGATTGTAGAAGTCGATAATGCTTTCGCAATGTGTACCAACCCTCTTTATTCGGATATTATAAGCAGGATGGAAAAACCGGTGCGCCGGAGGTTGACAGCTGCAGCAATGGAAACCCTGGCAATTATAGCATACCAGCAGCCGGTTACCAGGCTTGAGATTGAAAAAATACGGGGAGTCAAGTCGGATAAAATTATCAATAACCTACTGGAAAAAGGGCTTATTGAGGAAGCAGGGCAGAAGGCAGTGGCAGGGAGACCGCTTCTTTATGTTACCACAGACGAATTTTTGCGGTTATTTGGTTTATCCAGCATCGATGAATTGCCGGATCTTGAGGAGGAAAATGCAGGTGTCGGAGAAATCTCTGGAAGAAGAAATAAAGATTAAAGCGCAAAAGGCAAAAAAATTGGCCCGTTATATGAGCAGTACCCAGGATCTGGTCGAAGACCAGATAGTAAAAGCCCAGGCAAGAGGAGATTTTGATAATCTTGAAGGTGCGGGAAAACCCCTGAATTTATATGAGAATCCCTATGAGCCTCCTGAATTGAGAATGACTTTTAAGATACTTAAAGACAATGACTTTGCACCCCATTGGATTGAACTGGGCAAAGATATTGATGCCGATGTCCAGAAATTCTGGCAGGGAGTAGATTATTTCAAGCGCTATACGTATCTTTTTGTCAATGATAAGCATAGCGAAATATCTTTGAAGAGGTTTACTCAAAGGAAGGCTCATTTTTATTTTGAAAGCCGCCTGAGCCTGGAAAAAATTGACAAGAAGATCAAGGACTATAATTTGCATTGTCCAACTTATGAGCTGGGAAGGGCTCAGCTGAATGTTGATAACGAGATGTTCAAAGTGATTTCCAGCATTGAGGAAATAATTGAAGCAACAGGGGATAAAGAAGAATAGATGCATAAACCTGTTATCTGTGGAAATAATATGAAAAAAACAGGAGTATGTATCAATGGAAGTTATTTTACTCTCAGGCTTCATATTATTGATAATTATTTTGTCTCTACGTATAAGAATACAAATAAAACTTGAATTGCTGGAGAACAAGGATAAGCGGGTTCTTAAAACAGCAATTATAAGTCCAATAAAGAATAGTTCGCAAGAATATAATCTGGAGAATCTGGAGCTGAAGATCAGTAGTTTTTTTACTGCTGAAAAAGAGGAAAAAAATGCCAATTATTCAAAAAATGAGCCGCTGAGTCTTTTCAGGGAAGATTCAGGGTTTAATTTTTTTTTGGACTTTTTCAAAGAAGCAGATTCAAAAATGCAATATTATAAAATATCTCGAATGTATCTGAAATACCTGCTTATTGAAAACCTGGATTGGAGAAGCAGTATAGGAATGAACGATGCCATGAAAACAGCTATTGCCAGTGGAAGCCTGTGGGCATTTAAAGGGATTATTGTGAGCCAGTTAAGCAATAAGAGCCGGATCGAAAAAATTTTTCTAAACGTTTCTCCCGATTTTGTTTCCAGCTTCTTTTTAAGCAGGCTTAACTGCATATTGAAGATGCGTATAGCACATATTATCCTTATAGGATTTTATTATTATGGATATCTATTTAAAAGATATTTAAAATCTCTGGCTCAATAAGCCTGGAAATTAAAAATGCGGCTTTTTGATTGTTATGCCACTTGAGAAATGGGCGGAGTCTCAGAATTGTACCAATAAAATTACGGAGGTATATAAATGGATTTAAATGGAGAAAAACAGAGTCATCCTATAGAGGGGCTTATGCAGACTGCTATGCAGAGCATCAAGGAAATGGTTGATGTAAATACAGTTGTCGGTGATGCTGTAGAAACCAACGATGGAACCGTGATTATTCCCATCTCACAGGTAGCCTGTGGTTTTGCTGCCGGTGGAGGAGAATATGAACTCCTGGCGTCTTCCAAGAACCCGGAATTGCCCTTCGCCGGAGGCAGCGGCGCAGGAGTATCAGTAAAACCGGTAGGGTGTTTGGTAGTGAAAATGAATGACATAAGATTAATGACAGTTTCAGGAAATCCGCTGGCTGAAAGAATAGTGGATATTGCTCCGCAATTGATGGATAAGCTGGAAAACCTGTTTAAAAAAGAGACGAATAAAATAAGTAAACAAACAAATGAGGATTTTGCTTAATTGGCTTTTTTATTGCTTCTCGTCCTGAGGCAAAGCCGCAGTATTTTAAGATTCACCCTCCGGGCACCGGGCACTAATGATGTTCTATTTGCTCACGATTAAGGTGGCTTGGCTGATTCACAGAATGACATGCCGGATTAAATTTATGTGAAACATAATAGTAGGTTTTTAAAGATAATATGACGGGAATAGGTTGTTCTAATTTTCCATGAAAAATCATACCTTCTAAAAGACCGGACTTGGTGGAGGTATGATTTTGCTTAATTTAATCTGGCTTTTACTCCTGACTTCGGGAATTATTGTAGCTGCTGCTAACGGTAATATTGAAATTGTAACCGAGGCTGCCCTGGGAGCAGCCAAGGGAGCTGTTGAAGTCTGTTTTGATTTGATTGGGATTATGGCGCTCTGGCTGGGTATAATGAAAATTGCTGAAAAAGGCGGCCTGGTCAAAAGCCTGGCCAGATTGATGAGACCCTTAATGGTCAAGCTTTTTCCCAGTGTTCCCCCGGAACACCCGGCTATGGGAGCGATAATTCTAAACCTCAGTGCCAATATGCTGGGACTGGGGAATGCTGCTACACCTTTCGGGATGAAAGCCATGCAGGAGCTCCAGGAACTTAATTCCCAGTCAGATGAGGCTTCAGAAGCCATGTGTACTTTTCTGGCCCTGAACACTTCCTGTATAACTTTAATCCCAGCAACAATAATTGGTGTACGCCTTTCTTGTGAATCCGCCAACCCTACTGAAATAGTAGGTCCCTGTATTTTTGCTACTGCCATAGCCATGATTATTGCGGTTTCTCTTGATTACTGGTTCCGCAGTAAAAGCCGCTGGGGGAGGCACTAATAAATGCTCCTGTGTATTCTTACCTTAGTTTCCAAATGGGCTATCCCCTTGCTTTTGCTCATTATACCGATTTATGGCTATCTAAAAAAAGTACCTGTTTATGAATCCTTTGTAGAAGGGGCTGAAGAGGGTTTCACAACTGCAGTTAAGATAATCCCTTTTCTTGTGGGTATGATGGTGGCCATATCAGTTTTCAGAGCTTCGGGGGCAATGGACTATCTAACTCAGTTTCTCTCTCCTTTAACTTATCAAATAGGTGCTCCATCCGAAGTTCTACCTCTGGCAATAATGCGTCCCATGTCTGGAAGCGGGGTACTGGGGCTGGCTACCGAATTAATGAGAGTGTATGGCCCGGATTCCTTTATTGGAAGGCTGGCATCTGTGATGCAGGGGACTACTGATACTACTTTTTTTGTTTTGACAGTGTATTTTGGAGCCGTTGGCATAAAAAAATACCGTTATTCCATAGTTACCGGCCTGACTGCAGATATAACAGGATTCTTTGCTGCCGTATATATCTGCAATCTCCTTTTTAGATAAAATAATGATATTGGACGAATTATAATTATAAGTTACAATGGTATACAAAAAACAATAAAGGAGAAAATCGACAAATGAAAAGCGATATAGAAATTGCTCAGGAAGCGACAATGAAAGCAATAACAGAAATTGCCGGCATTATTGGTTTATCGGAAGATGATATTGAGCTTTATGGCAAATATAAGGCCAAAGTATCGTTGAAGGTGTGGGAGCGGATTAAAAACCGGCCTTCGGGAAAACTTGTTCTGGTTACTGCTATTACTCCTACCCCGGCTGGAGAAGGCAAGACCACCAATACAGTTGGATTGGGTATGGCTCTGAACAAGCTTGGTAAAAAAGCTATAATAGGCTTGCGCGAGCCTTCCCTGGGGCCAAGTTTTGGCATAAAAGGAGGAGCCGCCGGAGGTGGTTATTCCCAGGTAGTTCCCATGGAGGATATCAATCTTCATTTTACCGGAGATATTCATGCGGTTACCACAGCCCATAATCTCCTGGCAGCAATATTGGACAACCATATACATCAGGGAAATGCCCTGAATATTGATCCCCGACAAATAGTGTTGCGCAGGGCCATGGACTTGAATGAAAGGGCTTTGCGTAATATAGTAATAGGATTGGGCGGCAAGATTAATGGTGTACCGCGTGAATCAGGATTTGATATCAGTGTGGCTTCAGAGCTTATGGCTGTTTTGTGCCTGGCCTCTGATTTGATGGATTTGAAGGAGAGATTCAGGCGTATTGTAGTAGCTTATACCTATGAGGGAGAGGCTGTAACCGCCGGCGATCTGAAAGCAGAAGGTTCCATGGCCCTGCTTATGAAAGATGCTATAAAACCTAACCTGGTACAAACCCTGGAAAATACCCCCGCTTTTATTCATGGCGGACCTTTTGCCAATATTGCTCACGGCTGCAATAGCCTGATGGCAACTCAGATGGGGTTAAAACTGGGGGATTATATGGTGACCGAGGCAGGATTCGGGGCTGACCTGGGAGCTGAGAAGTTCTTTGATTTGAAGTGCAGGTATGGTGATTTAAAACCTGATGCTGTAGTGGTGGTTGCCAGTATAAGGGCATTAAAGAATCATGGCGGCGTAGCCAAAGAAAAACTTGCTGAAATCAATATGGAAGCCCTGGAAAAGGGTATCGGCAATCTGGAAAAACAGTTGGAAAATATCAGACTGTTTGGAGTTCCGGCAGTAGTGGCTTTAAATGAATTCCCCACTGATAGCCAGGAGGAGATAGAGCTGGTGGTAAAGAAATGTGCTGCTCTCGGAGTGGAAGTGGCAGTTTCACAGGTCTGGGCCAGGGGAAGTGAAGGTGGGCTGGAATTGGCTAAAAAAGTGATAGCTGCTGCTGAAAAGCCTTCGGAGTTTAATTTACTGTATGCAACTGAGCAGCCATTGAAAAAGAAAATAGAGATTATTGCCGACAAAATCTATGGTGCTGATGGGGTGGATTACAGCAAAGATGCAGATAACATGATTGCCAAACTGGAAAAACTGGGTTATGGTAATTTGCCTGTATGTATAGCCAAGACCCAGTATTCACTGTCAGATGATGCCAATCTGAAAGGACGTCCGCAGGGCTTTAGGGTAAATATCCGGGAGATAAAACTATCAGCAGGGGCAGGCTTCATTGTGGCCATCGCCGGTGCTGTAATGACCATGCCGGGCCTGGGCAAAACCCCCGCAGCCGAAAAAATAGATATAAAAGCCAACGGAGAAATAGTAGGTTTGTTCTAAAATCACTGACGCATAAGACAGATAATGCGCAACAAGGTGTTTTTTGACACGGTCTCGCTACGCTCGCACACGGATTTAACAGATTTACACTGATTTTTTTTCTTTAATGTTTTTATATTTATTGGAATCTACAATATGAACGGATGGTTAATAAATTGCTTTTTTTCTAGTTTTCAGGATAACGGAAGCTATAGCTTCCGTTATCCTGAAACAAACATTAATGGAAGCCAAGTATTTTATTAACTATCGACTAAAATTTTTGTCGTCCACTAAACTAAAACAACAAAACGAATCCGTGTTAATTTGTGTCCGCAGGATCTGTGTACGAGCGTAGCGAGTCCGTGTCAAATAAAACTCCTACGGCGTTAAATCTGTCTACTGCGAAGCTTTGATTAAATAAATTAAGTGAGGTGGGAAAATGAGGAGGAAGGTTGACCAGGAACTGGAAAAGGCCCTTTATTCTATACTGCAACGTATATCATACCAGCATTACTTTAAATGGCTGCTTCGGGGGCTGGCTGCAGGAATGCTTGCTTCCGCCTGTTTCCTGATTTTATCCCGCTTCTGGCCCTGGGCGGAAGTAAAGACCTTTTGCCTTTTGGGGTCTGCTGTAGTATTATTGCTGGCTTTGACAACAGCATTTTTTAAGAGACCGGATATATGGGAGGCCGCCTGTCGTGCGGATGCCTGTGGTCTCAAGGAAAGGGCGAGTACGGCCTGTGAATTATCAGGACAGGATAGTGATATAGCCAGGAGACAGCGGGAAGACGCCCTGAGAAACCTTAAAGCATTAAATGTGAAAGAAAAGATTCCCTTTTTTACTCCGATACGTGAAACCTGGGTTTTAGCCGGGACAGCCGTCTTGTTGTTGCTGCTGGTTTATCTGCCCAATCCTATGCAGGAGCAGGTGCAAAAGCAGGAAGAGATTAGAAAAGAAATAGCTGTACAGGAAAAAAAGATTGAAGAAGCCAAAAAAGGATTACAGGAAAAGGAAGAAAAATTTCCTCTGGAAGAAAGGGCTGAACTCATAGACCTTCTGGAAGATCTACAGAAAGACCTGCAGGAAGCCGATAGGCTTGAAGACGCGTTAAAAGCTTTGTCCAGAGCCCAGACGCAAATACAGGAAGAACAGGCCGGGGGAGAATTTGGTGATGATATTCAGGAATTGCTTATGGAGATGAAAGAAAATGAAGCCAGCAGGGAACTGGCTGAGAAGATGGCTGCCGGTGATATAGAAGGAAGTCAAAAAGAATTTAACAGCTTAATGGATAAGGAAGGCGAAATGCCAGGAGAGGGTGCCGAAGGCGAAGAGTCTGTTGAAGAAATGCTGGAAAAAGCATTGGACCAAATTCCTGCGGAACTGGCGGCAGCTTTGAAAAATGCAGCTAATACCACGCAGAATGGGGAGGGAGGGAACGGAAATCCACAGTCAGAATTGAATAGTGCTATTGGAAGAATGTGCAGCCAGGCCGCTGGCTCTATGGATGCGAGTCTGGCTCAGGCAGCACTGCAGAATGCCCGGCAAGGGCTATTGGCAGCAGGAAGCAGCAATAGCAGCGGACAACTGGCCTCGAATCAAGGAGGAACAGGAGATTCAGCCAGCGGTGGGAGTAATGAAAGTGGAGAAGGGGGAGGAAGTGGTCAGGGAACCGGTGGCTCAGGTACGGGAAACACCCCCGGAAACAACAGCGGCGGACAGGGGGCGGGAAGTGGTCCGGGAGCCGGTATGGGAAGCAGTGCCGGGAATGAATCCCAGACCGGGCAAAGTTCCAGTTCTTTTTCATCTGGAGATTTGAATTCTCCTGCAATGAGTATGAGAGAATATGAAAAGATTTTTGACCCGGCGAGAATCGGGCTGGCTGGTGATGCTTCTATTGTAAAGGGAGAAGCCGGGGAAGGTCCACAGCAGACATTTGATACTGCCGATCCCGCTGTCGTTAATCAGGCTTTGCGGCCTTACCAGGAACTTGTAGGACACTACAGCCAGATGGCCCGGGAATCCCTGGATCGCAGCCCGATACCGGCAGGTATGGCCGATGTAGTCAGAGATTATTTCTCTTCCCTGGAATAAGAGGCGAAATTCGGAAGTGATTTAATATACATCTTAAAACAAGGGGGTACATTATGGAGCTTGATAGTTTTGCTCAAACTGTTAAGGAAATAGAAGCAGAAATTGCCAGGGTTATAGTTGGACAGCATGATGTAATCCGCAATACTATCATTTGCATGCTGGCTGGAGGAAATGCCCTTTTGGAAGGAGTTCCCGGTTTGGGCAAAACCCGAATGGTAAGTGCTGTTGGACAGGTTCTGTCTCTGGAATTCAAGCGTATACAATTTACACCTGACTTAATGCCTTCGGACATAATGGGAACAAATATTATCACTGAAGACCAGGATGGCCGAAAATTTTTTGAATTTCAGCCAGGCCCGGTTTTTGCCAACATAGTTCTGGCTGATGAAATCAATCGGGCTACACCAAAAACCCAGAGCGCTATGCTGGAGGCTATGCAGGAAAAGACAGTGACTGCCGGCGGAAAAACCAGGAACTTACCGCGGCCGTTTTTCGTGCTGGCTACCCAGAATCCCCTGGAGATGGAAGGGACTTATCCATTGCCGGAAGCTCAGATGGATCGTTTTCTATTTAAGCTTATGGTTGGATTCCCTGAAGAAAAAGAGCTGGTAGATATAATTAGCAGCACCACAGCTTCAGGGCAGGAAGAACCCAGAAAGGTTATGGGAGGGGAGCAGGTTTTAAGAATGATGGAACTGGCCCGGGAAGTACCTGTTTCCGAGCGGGTAACTGCTATGGCTGGCAGAATGGTAATGGCTACTCATCCTGAAAGTACTTATGCCCCTGATAGTGTAAAAAAATATGTGCGTTACGGAGTCTCACCGCGGGGAGGCCAGGCCCTGATAGCTGCGGGGAAGGTGCGGGCGCTCATTGAGGGTAGATATAATGTAGCTTTTGAGGATATTGAAGCCTTGGCTTTTCCGGCACTGAGGCATCGTTTTTTCCTCAATTTCGAAGGCGAAGCGGAAGGTATCAATCCAGATTTGTTGATTGCAGAAATTATTGAAGCAGTCAGAGACAAGGAATGATAAATTGAAAAAACCGGAGGGAAGCAGTATGGAGAAATTCTATAATGAGGATTTTCTCAAACAACTGCAGCGACTTTCCTTGAGAACCAAGAAACTTAAGGCTGGAATCCAGCAGGGAGAAAGACGTTCACCCAGGAAAGGACACTCTGTGGAATTTGCCGATTTTCGCAGTTATTCGCTGGGTGATGATGTTCGCTATATTGATTGGAACAGCTATGCCCGTTCAGAAAAGCTTTTTATTAAGCTTTTTGTGGAGGAGCAGGATCTGCTCTTGAATATTTTTATGGATACCAGCCAATCAATGGACTGGGGACAACCGTCAAAAAGCCGCCTGGCCAAACAGATAGCAGGGGCTTTTGCTTACATGGCTCTTTCCGCTTATGACCAGGTTGCCATAGCTGCCTGCTCTGAACACTTGTATTCTTATCAACCGCCACTGGGAGGCAGGAATGCCTTGAGAAAAGTGTGGGGCTTTCTTGATGCTTTGCCAGTGATAGGCAGTACCCGGCTCAGTGATTCTATAAAGGAGTTTGGTCCCTTTAGTCGCAGGCCCGGAGTTTCTCTGATAATTTCTGACCTGCTGTCACCGCATGATTTCAAGGAAGGCCTGAAATATTTGCAATACCTGAAGCAGGAAGTAATCCTGCTGCAGATTCTGGCCCCGGATGAACTGAGCCCGGTTTTACATGGGGACTGGCGCTTGCTGGATAGCGAAAGCAAAGAAATCCGGGAAATCAGTATAAATACTGCTTTGCTGAAAGCCTATGAAAAGAAAATCCGGGAATTCACTGCAGAGACCAGGGAGTTTTGTCACCGGCGAGGTATGGCTTTTATACAAATCTGCAGTGATGAACTTCTGGAAGATATTATATTGCGGTCCATGCCCAGGGCTGGAATACTGGGCTGATTATTATGCTATTATCTGTTTAACCTTTGCTTCACCCCGATTTCTGATGAATAGGAGGGAAAAGTATTGGAGTTTTTTAATCCATCAGCTTTTTTCTTTGCAGTTATCATACCTCTGATAATACTTTTATACCTCCTGAAACGGCGATATCAGGAAATGCTGGTTTCCAGCACCTATTTATGGGAACAGGTTCTTAAAGACATGGAAGCCAGTATGCCCTGGCAGCGCCTTAAGAAAAACCTGCTGCTGTTTTTGCAGTTGCTGGCTGCAGCTATTCTGATTCTGGCTTTTAGCAGGCCTTATCTTCCAGTCCCTGGAGATAGCGACCGTCACATAATTGTTGTCCTGGACTGTTCCTGCAGTATGATGGCCAACGATATTTCTCCTTCACGTTTTGCAGAAGCCCGGAAAGAAATAGAAAATTTAATAGATGGATTGGGAAAAGACGATGAAATGAGCTTGATAGCTATGGGGGAGGAAGCCCGGGTTCTGGCATCTGCTTCCAGAGATCGACTGATGCTCAAAAAGGCGCTTCAGGATGCTCAGCTTAGCTGCGGCGTTGCCAGGCCGGAACCAGTTCTTGCTATTATTGCTTCGCTGGCTGAAGATGCGGGCAATGTTTCAGTGATTGTATTCAGTGATGGCAGGACTGCGCCTGTGGAAGATGAATTCTTGCTTGATTGTCCATTGGAATTTCGCCGGATAGGCCGGGATAGTGACAACCTGGCTCTTACTGCCCTGGCTGCCCGCCAGGAGGCCAGACAAATGATTCTTATGGCTCGTTTACATAATTATGGAAACGAGGAAAGAAAAACTGAGCTCAAATTACAGGCAGGTGAAGCTTTGCTCGATGTCCGGGAAATCAGTTTGCCGCCAGGGGAAAGCCGTGAAATAATATGGGAAGACCTTGATCCTGGGAACGAAGCCTTTATCAAAGCCAGTTTAAGCAGGTCTGATGTACTGATGCTCGATAACCAGGCTTATGCTGTGCTGGAACAAAGAGATAATCGGCGTATTCTCCTGGTAAGTCAGGCTAATGTTTTCCTGGAAAAATCTCTGCTCCTTCTGCCTGGTGTGGAATTGTATAAAACCAGTACCCAGGACTATGAGGAGGGAATGGATGACTTTGATTTATATATTTTTGACAGTTTTTTGCCCACGGCTTTACCCAGGGGAAATATTCTTTTGCTTGACCCTCCTGTTTCCAACAGCCTCATCCCGGTCAAAGGCGAGTTCACTGGTATCAAGCAGGTCAAGCCTGTTGACAACCAACCCCTCTTGAACTATGTGGATCTTAATGACTGGCAGATAAGCAAATGCCGGCAAGTGGAAGTACCGAACTGGTGCCGCCCTCTTTTGCAATACCAGGAAGTGCCGCTCCTGCTTGTTGGAGAAAAAGATAATAGAAGAATAGCAATATTTACTTTCGATTTGCATAACAGTAATATCCCGCTGCAGACGGGATTTCCTATTCTCATCAATAATTTGGGCTCCTGGCTGCTTCCTGCCTCCAGCAATACTCTTATCCTGGATGCTTCGCAAAATTATTTTTCATTGCCTAAGATGACAGATATAGACAACGAGAGCATTATTATTCAGAAAGAGGGAGAAGCAGAACAGGAATTTCAGGCTCCTTTCCCTGATAAATTCCCCGCCATGGCTCCGGGCCTCTATATGGTAAAGCAGGCCGATGAAGAAACCCCCTTTTATTATGTGCTGAAAAAGTTGAATGGGCTGGAATCCGATATAAATCCGGGCGAGCTTTCCTGGAAACAGGCATTTGCCCAGGAGAATGAGGAAAAGCTGCGTCTTAGCAAAAAAGAAATCTGGATTTTTTTAGCCTGGATGGCTTTTTTGATACTCGTACTTGAATGGGAGGTGTACCGGCGTGGCTATTAGTTTCCATTATCCATGGATTTTGCTGCTGATACCGCTGGTTCTGTATCCGGTGCGCCTCTGGTATCGCAGTGCCCGGCAGATGCCGGCTGGAAGGCGAAAACTGATCTGTGCATTGAGAGTAGGCCTTATATTGTGTATTATACTGTCTCTGGCAGGCCTTCAATTGCGCTATAAAATTAATGAACAATCAGTGGTATTTGTAGTAGACCTTTCTGCCAGTTGTGAACAGGGGAAAAACATGGCGGAAAATTTTATAAAGGAAGCCTTAGAATACAAGAAAGCTGACGATAAAGCCGCGGTAGTGGTATTCGGAGAAAACGCCCGGGTAGATCAGCCGCTTTCCCGGGATGCAGAAATCGCTTCCATAGAGAGTTTGGTGGACAGGGGACACAGCAATATAGAAAAAGGGCTGGAGCTGGCTGATGCTCTGATACCAGAAACTTCTCAGAAAAGATTGGTATTGTTTTCCGATTACCGGGAAAATATGGGGGATCTTGTAAGCGAAATTGAGTTTCTGGCGAATAAACAACTGCGGGTGGATCTGGTGCCACTGGAGCCGGCTGAAAGCCATGAGAGCAAAGTAGAAAGCCTGGAAATACCGCAAAAATTATTTGCCGGGGAGAGTTTTCCCCTGAAAGTAAGAATACATTCCAATACAGGCGGCAGTGGAATTTTGAGGATATTTCGGGATCGTACTCTGATAGCTGAGGAAGTGGTGAGACTCAGCAAAGGTGAAAACCAGTTTGTGTATTCCTCAACAATTGAGGAAAGCGGCTTTTTTAGCTTCGGCGTTACTGCCGAATTCGAAGAAGACACTATTGCCGAGAACAACGAAGCCAGTGCCTTTACTCTTGTCCATGGTCCGCCAACAGTGCTGCTGGTAGAAGGGGAAGCCGGAGAAGGGAAGACTTTGCAAGCGGCGCTGAGTTCCCTGGGCCTAAAGAGTAAATGCATTTCTCCCCTGGAGATACCCGGCAGTTTAGCCGAACTACAGCGTTATGCAGTAATTGCTCTGTGCAATGTTCCTGCAGAGGAAATAAGAAACGAAGCTATGGAAGCGATACACTCGAGTGTTCGCGACCTGGGAAACGGTTTGATCATGCTGGGGGGAGAACAGAGCTTTGGACCGGGGGGATATTTTAATACTCCGGTGGAAAAGGCCCTGCCGGTTCATATGGATTTGCGCGGCAAAGCTGAAATTCCCAGTTTGGGGTTGGTGATGGTTATTGATAAATCAGGAAGTATGTCCGGGGGACAAGGAGCTTACAGCAAAATAGACCTGGCAAAAGAAGCGGCCATACAGGCCACCAGTATTCTGGGACCCCTGGATAAAATTGGAGTTATAGCCTTTGATGAGGCCTGCCAGTGGGTAGTGAAGCTGCAGAGCCCTGATGATCTGCAGGCCATACAGGATGATATTGCTACTATTAGAGCCGGAGGCGGGACCAATATTTTCCCCTCATTGGCTTTGGCCTACAGCAGCCTCAAGGATGCTGAGTGCAAATACAAGCATATAATACTGCTCACCGACGGACAATCAGCTACTTCAGGTGATTACTATTACCTGGCCAGGAGAATGGAAAATGAGAACATTACCATGTCCACAGTTGCGGTTGGAGAAGATGCTGATACGGATTTGATGGAAACCCTGGCTAAATGGGGGCGGGGAAGATATTATTTCAGCGAGGATGTTTCCAGTATACCTAAAATATTTACCAAAGAAACCATTAGGGCATTAAATCACTATCTGGTGGAAGAAGATTTTTTACCGGTTCAGACTGCAGCCAGCTCAGTTATGGACGGATTGGCTGCTGTGCCTGAACTGAATGGTTATGTGGCAACATCTCCCAAGGACACTGCCGCGATGGTTCTCGCCAGTCATCGGGGAGACCCGCTACTGGCCCACTGGCAATATGGTCTGGGTCGTTCGGTGGCCTTTACCAGTGACGTTTCCGGGCGATGGTCAACACCCTGGATTAGCTGGCAGTATTACAACAGATTCTGGGCCAATATAATATCCTGGCTCTTACCGAGGACCCAGGGCAGTGAAGTTTTGAATTTACAGGCCAGCATTGAAGGCAATCATGGGCTTATTCAAGTAGAGTCCAGCGAATACAGCCGGATTTTACCCACAACAGCCAGTGTAGTAAGCCCCAGCCTGGAAAAACAGGAGATTATTCTGCAGCCGGTTGCTCCCGGACGCTACGAAGGCAGGTTTTCAAGCCGGGAAGCTGGAGTCTATATGATGACTGTCGCTCAGGACGAGAATGGACAGCAGTTAAGAACGGTCAGCGGTGGCGTTGCAGTTCCTTATTCTCCGGAATATAGTTTTGCCGGGCTTGATGAAAAAATGCTTGAGCGGGTACTGGAATCAGGCGGAGGGAAAATCCTGACCGAGCCGCGTGAAGCCTTTGCCGATAATCTGGCCCCAGTGAGAGGAGCACTGGAACTTTGGCCCTACCTGCTTATGCTGGCACTGATAATTCTGCCTCTGGATATTGCTGCCCGCAGGCTGAATATAGGATTCTCCGATATAAAATCCCGGAAGGAAGAAATCCGTCAGAAGCTATCAGGGCTTCAGGAAGAAGCGACAGACTCATCTTCGATATCCCGTTTGCAGGAAAGAAAAAAGAGTTTACAGGATATACAGCAGGCCAGAACCATACAGAATGCAGAGATGTCACCCCCCCCTGCTCATGATAAGCCTTTAGAGCAAACAGCAACTCAGAGCAGAGATGAAGTGAAAGCAGAAAATAATGCTAAAGAAGTCCCGAAAGAAGAGGATAGCATTTCTCGACTTCTGCAGGCCAAAAAGCGAGCCAAAAAACCTGGCTAAGCCAAAAGTAACTCTGGAGCAGGATTCAACCTGAAAAATATGCGAATAAAGGCTGGCAACAATACAAGCAAAGATGAGGGATGATTATGGAGCAGACTTTATATGCGGTTCTCTGTGCGGTTCTTCTGCTGGGTCTTTTTTCAATGCCTTTCTTAAAGCCCCGTAAAAGAATTGGACTGATTACCCTGGTGTTGATAATAGTCCTCATATCGCTGTTCCTTTCTGCTTGCCAGGAGGAACAAGACGTTATAATAGTTAACCGTGTGGTTGACGGGGATACCATTGAAGTGAAGATGGCAGAAACCAAAGAAAAAGTAAGATTGATAGGGATAGATACCCCGGAAACTGTACATCCGGAAAAAGACGAAGAACCCTATGGAAAAGAGGCCAGTGATTTTAGCAAAGAGAGGCTTAAGGGCCAGGAAATACGCCTGGAACTGGATGTAGAAGAAAGGGACAGATACGGCCGAATATTGGCTTATGTATGGCTGGGAGATGAGATGTTCAACGAGACCTTGCTGCTGGAAGGTTATGCCCGGCTGGCGACTTTCCCGCCCAATGTCAAATATGTAGAACGCTTCACGGCTGCCCAGAAGGAAGCACGGGAGTCAAAGCGAGGTCTCTGGGCATTGGAGTTGGAAGAAGATGAAATAAGCAGCGAGGGTAATCAGGAGATGGAACAGGGGAAATATCTGGGAAGCCGTAACAGTGACAAATATCATCTTCCCACTTGTAAATGGGCTAAAACCATTAAAGAAAAAAATCAGGTATGGTTTGAATCTCCTGAAGAAGCTGAGGCTGCAGGCTATAAGCCCTGTAAAAACTGTTGTGGCTTATGTAAAGAAGTGAGCCGGGTTGAAAAATAAAGGCTATTTTGCAGCAAGTATGGCTATAGTTGCAGTCTCATTAATTATGATTTTTGTTGGAGCAGGTAATAATAAAATAATTATTTCTATATTAAGCTTGTTTGCAGGTCTGATAATGCTGATACATTGGAGTACAATCAGTTATAAATGGATTTGCGAAAAATGTGGGGAAAACTTTGAAATCAATATGTGGCAAAATATTGTAGGCATTAATGGTGGAGTAAACTACAAAAAACTATACTGTCCAAAATGTAAGCAAAGGAACTGGGCAAGAGGCATCTCCAAATAGTGACGATTGGAATTGAAACATAAAAATTTTTATAGCATTTTGAGGATTTCTTGGCATATGTTTGATGAGCGATAAGAAGAGAAAATATTTATCTTACTTAATATGACAATTGCAAACAAGAACAAGTAGTAACAAATAAATTAAGGAAAATGAAAAGTAGGTTAACATATATGGAAAAATTTTAATAAGTCTATTATAATAGAGATATCTGAAAAAATATGACTATAGATTTACTTTAAACAACAATTGAGGTGTGATCTTTTATGAATCGTAGACTAAAGCAAGCTGCCGATCAAAGAGATAAGCGGGCAGAAGATAGTATTCCTGAAGAGCTCAGGAATAGTGCGGAGCGGATCTTGAATTACGCTGCCATACCTGCGGATCGTAAGGAGGTGTTCAGAAAAAACCTGGAGATGTTCAGAAATATCCAGGATAAATCTGGTTCGGAAAGCAGGAAAATTAGAGAGAAGATCAGCCCTGTGTTTTTCGAAGTTTACTCTGCTGTATTTAAGAAAGTATTACTGGAAAACAATTCTAGTCCACTTTATCATATGTTTTTACAGTATGCCTATGTCGACGAAAACCTTCTGCAGCCGGAACATACGAATGCCCTTTATGAACTTATCTGTAAACCTGCTGTTGCAGGCAGGTATTCCGTATATAATGGACAAGAGTGGCTGGCAAAGATATATACCAGAGAAAAAGACCCTTCGATTAACGAATTCGGCTTGGATTATTTTGACGTATTCAGGGAAAAGAAAAAAAAGGGAGAGCTTCATGAGAGGGATAAAACTGAATATGATAATAACGTCGAAGGTCGCCTGGCTCACGAGATTGATAATTTGTTCAGAATTGGGCAGAGACTTTGTTATCGGCAGACGAGAGGCTATTTCCCGATCCTGCATAGTGGAATGATAATCAAGGATTTACCGAAATCAATGATTACCGCAGATAAAATTGAAAAGAGCCTTAATAAGGTTCTCGAGGTGGATTTCTCGGCTTTTCATCGGGAAATTGTCTACAATTGTCCGAAGAAAGGGATAAAAAAAGAGTTGATAATGAAACCGGTTCTGCCTGATTTTATTTTAATGCCTACCTTTGGGGCAGGGGCAGTAATGTGGCAGGAATTGACGGGCAGGGTAAGGACATCCCCTGGTCGTATTATTTTGCCGATTTTTTCTGCTGAGAATCTGGACAACCTAATGGTGGAATTAGTGTCCAAATTCCGCTGGGAATTATCCAGAGCCATGTTTAGTTATTCTCGAAATGAAGTATCTCAGGATTCATTGATCGGTGAGTATAGAAATTACATACAGTTTTACAAAAAAAACCGGGATTTGTCAGAGGAAGCGAAAGAAAAAGTAAAAGTGCAGATCGACAAACATCGCAATAATGTGGGGGATATATTTGCTTCTGACTATCACATCTGGATTAATTTTGAATCCAAGGGATTACTGCGATTGAATAAAGTAGCCAGAGAAATATTGTTTAAACATTGTCCTTTTTCTGAATCGGTCCGCGAAAACCTGGAAAAACATCCCCTATATAATCAGCAAATCACTAAATTCAATAATAACAGAGCAAAAGACCTTAAATTGCTTGAAGCTCGCTACAACAAACTTAGAAAAGCTGACGGCGAGCTGGATATAGAGCTAATGAATAACCTGGCTTACTATAAGATGTAAATAATACAAGGGAATAAAGGATAGTTCAATAGCTCTGGTTAGCAACTGAATCAACTCCTGGAAGCGGGATGGAGTTTTCATTGCCAGGATAAGAAAAAATGTTCCAGAAAAACACAGGAACATTCCATTAAAATCTGGTGTTTTTAGAGATTGCGAAAAATCCCAAAAACCAGAAAGGAATGTT
>JAHDSE010000106.1 GCA_018432955.1 Syntrophomonadaceae bacterium | reverse complement strand
TTATTAACTATCAGTTCAGCTTTGTAGAAATCCCATAAAAATAAAAACATTAAAGAAAAAAATCAGTGTAAATCTGTTAAATCTGTGTGCGAGCGTAGCGAGCCCGTGTCTAATAAAACTCCTACTACGGAGTTTGTTTCTTATGCGTCATAATTGAGCACTGATTCAATTACCCTTAAGGCATTTAAGCCCAAAATCTTTTCTATCTCCTCTTGGGTAAATGACCTGGCTGATAATAAGCTTTCCCATTTGCTATAATCTTCTATTCCCTTCATTACTATTGTATCAGCACCATCAAAGTCTGAACCCAGCCCAATGTGCTCAACCCCAATCAAGTCGGCAATATACACAATATGATCCAAGAGGTCATCCACAGTAGGCGAGTCTTCTTTCACAAAATCTGCCACCTGGTTTATCCCGATTACTCCACCGTTAATGGCCAGTGCCCTTAATTGAGAATCATTCAGATTCCTGCGGTGATTGCATAAAGCCCTTGCATTGGCATGAGAAACCAGAACTGGTTTATCATAGTAAGCCAGAGCATCAAAAAATGATTTCTCCGAGATATGTGATAAATCAAGTATAATACCCAATTTACTCATTTCGTCAAGTACTTGCCTGCCTTGCAAACTCAAACCGCCGGCCTGATCCCCCTCAGCAACACCATCAGCCAGGAGATTTCTGTTGTTCCAGGTCAGTCCAATACTTCGCAACCCCAGTCTGTATAGAATTCTTAGCATTTCTTCGTCTGTCCCCAGGGCTTCCGCACCTTCAAGATGCAGCAGGCAAGCAATTTTTCCCGAATCAAGGCCTTTGTTTATATCATTATAGTCCCTTGCCAGAAATAAATATTCAGAGTTCTTGTCCATTTCCAAATAGAATTTATCAATTTGTTTTAGTATTTGTCTCATAGAGGTATTACAATCTGCAGGCATCGAAAATAGAGCAAAAAACTGCAATGCTAATTTTGACTCAAGAGCTCTTTTAATATCAAAATGGCCCGCATTACAATAAAGGGAACCTTCCTTTTCGCTGAGCAACGATATAGTATCACAATGTAAATCCACAATTCTCATATAATTCCTCCTAACTAAACACTTGTTCAAGATCTTCAAGCAACAAAAAACCTGCTATAAAAGCAGGCTATCATCTTTTTCTCTCTATCTAATCTATAAGCAGCTTACTTACTCTATCTCGGCTCAATTATCAATTTAATAGCTGTTCTTTCTTCTCCGTCTATTATTATGTCAGTAAAAGCCGGTATACAAATTAGGTCCATACCACTCGGAGCAACAAATCCTCTTGCTATAGCTATTGCTTTTACTGCCTGGTTGATAGCACCTGCACCTATAGCCTGTATTTCTGCAGCTCCTTTTTCTCTTAAAACACCTGCCAGCGCTCCTGCAACTGAATTTGGACTGGATTTAGCTGAAACCTTTAATACCTCCATTGAATAACCCTCCCTCAAAAATAAAAACTTTACAGATAAGCTGCTCTCTAATATTTATATTCTAAATCTAAATGGTAATTCCTTCTTTTTAATTCACATCTTTTGGATAATTTTTCAATTTATTCTTTATCCGTATAAGATACTCTTCTAATATTTAATACTTTATCAGCATCTTTATCTAGATTTAGTACAACTCCCTGTAATTGAACCGGACCCTTGGCCACCTCAAGCCTGACCGGTCTCTGGGTCAATAGCTTTTTTATCACCTGTTCTTTATCCATCCCCAGTATGGAGTCAGATGGGCCAGTCATTCCCAGATCAGTAATATAAGCCGTCCCTTTCGGCAAAATCCTTTCATCAGCAGTCTGAATATGGGTGTGAGTACCCAATACTGCAGTAACCCTGCCGTCAAAATAATGAGCAAAGGCTAGTTTTTCAGATGTCGCTTCAGCATGAAAATCAATAATAATGGCATCTGCCTTATCTTTGATTTCAGATACAATATCGTCTACTACTTGAAAGGGACAGTCCAGAGGTGGCAAAAAAATTCTTCCGGATGCATTGATAACTGCAATCTTCATATTGAAACCCGCAAGAAAAACCCTGTAGCCTTCACCAGGGCAATATCCCGGATAATTCGCCGGTCGAATCAATCTCGGCTGATCATCAACAAAATCGAAAATCTCCTTATTATCCCATACATGATTTCCCATTGTTAAGACATCAATACCAGAGTTAAGAAGCTCTTCCATGACTTTCCTGGATAAACCTCTTCCCCCGGCAGCATTTTCTGCATTGGCAATAGTAAACGTAATATCATATTCTTTTATTATTCTGGAAAGAAAAGTACTGATAGCTTTCCTTCCCGGCCTTCCTACGACATCTCCAATAACGAGAATGTTCAAATATTTTAACCTCCAAGACTATTTGTTATAGACAAATACTTTTCCCTCTTCACGGTAAGCAAAGAAATTTGTGGCATTTTTATTACCCACTTTTTTTAATAAATTTTTCTTTAATTGCCTTTTCAATGAATCTTCAGCAATTATACTATTGTTATCTCTGACTAGCAAATCATCAAAATGTTCCCGGAGTAAGAGAACCAGTAGTTCTATCTCCTCTTCTGATAGGCTGTTGACATCTCTATAAAATCTTAACAAAGTAATCTCTGAACTATCCTTAAATCTCCACTCCAGCGAAACAGCTTGCAGGTTTTTCATTTTATAGAAAAGATTCAAGCAATCGGTGATTTTTCTTTCAAATATACTTTTCTGCTGAGCTGTAATTTTCCCTTTCAAGGCAATTTCAAAAATAATCAGCTCCCTATTTGCCTGATATTTTATAGTATTTAGTTCAGGATATTTGAGAGATGCAGAAATAAAAATATCCAAGCCTGTATTATTGGTCATTGTTCATCTTCCCCTTTAATCAAATACTATAAACATTTTCTTGACCAAGCCTGAAAATCCTGCAAACTAGTCACTTGTAAAATATAACAGCTTGTACAGCAATCGTTTTTCAATGAAAAACAATGCCGTCAGAGCAAATCCCAGCTAAAAAAAAAACAGGGCTAAGCCCTGAATTATATTCAATCCTGATCAATATATTGACAGAATTATTTGGCATACTCTACTGCTCTGGTTTCTCTTATAACAACAACTTTAATCTGACCTGGATAATCCAATGTTTCTTCAATCTTGGCAGCAATATTCCGGGTAAGGTTAATAGCATCCAAATCATCGATTTCTTCAGGCTTAACAATTATTCTAATCTCCCTGCCGGCCTGAATAGCAAAAGAGCGATCAACTCCATCAAAGGTTTCTGCAACAGCCTCTAGTTTTTCAAGGCGTTTAATATAAGCTTCAAGGCTTTCCCGGCGCGCTCCAGGTCTGGATGCAGATATAGCATCAGCCGCCTGCACCAGAACAGCTTCTATGGATTGAGGCTCAACATCGCCATGGTGAGCTTCTATACAATGTATGACCTCTTTGCTTTCATGATATCTTTTAGCAAGATCAACACCTATCTCCACATGCGGCCCCGCTACTTCATGGTCAACAGCCTTACCGATATCATGCAGCAAGCCGGCACGTTTTGCCAGTATAGTATCTACGTTCAACTCAGCAGCCATAATTCCAGCTAAATACGCCACCTCAATGGAATGCTTAAGGACATTTTGCCCGTAACTGGTACGATATTTTAATCTCCCCAGCAACTTGATCAGTTCGGGATGCAAGCCGTGAGCACCTATTTCAAAAGCTGCCTGCTCACCCACATCTTTAAGCTCCTGTTCAATTTCCTTTTGAGCTTTTTCAACCATTTCCTCAATACGGGCAGGATGTATTCTGCCGTCTGAAACCAA
Source organism: Syntrophomonadaceae bacterium (assembly GCA_018432955.1). GTDB lineage: Bacteria > Bacillota > Syntrophomonadia > Syntrophomonadales > Syntrophomonadaceae > SV3-B162. The sequence goes on along the minus strand of JAHDSE010000106.1, from coordinate 7,627 downwards.
ATTCCCCAGGGCAACCCTGGCAACTTCTCGGCGAATGGGGTCAAATGAAGATAAAATAACCGCTTCAGGGGTATCGTCAATTATTAAGTCTACACCCGTCAAGGTCTCAAAGGTCCGTATATTTCGTCCTTCTCTGCCTATTATTCTTCCCTTCATTTCGTCATTCGGCAAGGCTACCACAGATACTGTGGTTTCAGAGACTACATCTGCTGCACATTTTTGGATAGCCAGGGTTACAACATTTTTTGCTCTTTTATTAGCTTCTTCCTTGGCTTCGGCTTCAATGCTTTTAATCATAACAGCAGTTTCCTGGCGCATTTGTTGTTCAATATTATATAGCAATAAGTCTTTGGCTTCCTCAGAACTCAGACCCGATAGTCTTTCCAACTCCTTGAGCTGTTGTGAGAGTATTAACTGCAAGTCTGCCTGAGTTTTTTCAGTATCCTTTACTTTATCATTCAGACTCTGTTCCTTTTTTTCAATGTTATCGGTTTTTTTATCCAATTGTTCTTCTTTTTGAATAAGACGCCTTTCAGTTCTGTCAAGTTCTTTCCGCCTATCGCGAAGGTCTCTTTCAGCTTCCTGCCGATTACGATGAACCTCATCTTTAGCCTCAAGCAGTATTTCCTTTTTTCTGGCTTCAGCTTCCTTGGCAGCTTCGTCCAGCAACCTGGCTACTTCATCTTCAGCAGCTCCTATTCTGCTTTCGGCTATAAGCCTTCTTCCATAATAACCGGCAATTAAGCCAACAGCCAAAGAAAGAGTAATTGCAATAAAACTATAAAGAGTGGTTATTTCTTTCACCTCCTTTTTCTTTAAAATATAGAATTAGCTAAAATAATATTCGACACAAAAAAACCGAGTTCAAACCCGGTTAGTTATAAGTCTATGTACCTTTGATTACAGCTTGTCATTTCTCCACGATTTTCCCTTGAACACAAATACTCCCTCAAGCTTAAATATTAGTTCAGAAAAATCAATGAATACTCAAAAAGCTCACTTCAACCAGAACAGACAGCCTTTTTGAATATATATAAATTAAGCACCGGTAAGACAAGTACAACGGGGCAAACCTTTCCATATTCAATATCTATATACATGGAAAATCTATATAAATCATTAAGTAGTCTATACGATCAAGTCATCATAACAAGGTACTGACTTTAACCAGAGTCTATATATAGATTTTAGTTAGTTTACCGTTTAGTGTCAAGCTTCCTCTCCAGTCTTATCAAGATGCGCTTTTCCAATAATGATATCCTTGGCTTTATCGCTTAATTGCTGAAAGAATTCAGGGTTGTTCTTTATGTATTCCTTGGCGTTCTCCCGTCCCTGTCCCAGGCGTTCACCCTGATAAGAATACCATGACCCGCTTTTTTGAATAATGTCAAGATTACTTGCAATATCCAGAAGATCTCCCTCCCGGGAAATTCCGATTCCATACATGATATCAAATTCAGCTGTTTTAAATGGAGGAGCTACTTTATTTTTAACTACTTTTGCCTTGGTTCGATTGCCTATCAGCTCAGTTCCTTGTTTTATCGATTCACCTTTTCTGACCTCTATCCTCATAGATGAATAGAATTTTAGTGCCCTTCCACCGGTAGTAGTCTCAGGATTCCCATATATAACTCCAACCTTTTCTCGAATCTGATTAATGAAAATACAACAGGCTCTTGATTTGCTGATATGGGCAGTCAATTTTCGCAATGCCTGAGACATCAGACGAGCATGTAATCCTACATGAATGTCTCCCATTTCTCCATCCAATTCAGCCCTGGGAACAAGAGCGGCTACTGAATCAATCACCACTATATCTATAGCTCCGCTTCTGACTAAAGCCTCAGCAATCTCAAGGGCCTGTTCACCACAATCAGGCTGAGAAACCAGAAGGTTGTTGACATCTACTCCCAATTTTCTCGCATAAAGGGGATCCAGTGCATGTTCAGCATCAATAAAAGCAGCTATTCCCCCTTCCTTCTGGGCCTGTGCTATACCATGCAGCGCTACAGTGGTCTTACCCGATGACTCCGGCCCAAAAATCTCAATAACTCTTCCTCTGGGAAATCCGCCAACACCAAGTGCCACATCCAGTGATATGCATCCGCTGGAAATAACCTCTACATTCATGGCTGCAGCTTCCCCCAGTTTCATAATTGAACCCCGGCCAAAATGCTTTTCAATATTTTTAATTGTATTATTCAGGGCTTCAATCTTACCCTGGTCAGTACTATTCTTCTTGCTGTCCAAAAAATCTCCTCCTCAAACATTTGTTCGGTTTATTTGATTATAGTATATATAGATATTTAATGTCAATAAATTTTTATCCATAATTTTCAAGACATTGCAGACGGTCATCCATTAAGCCTGAAGCTTTGTATCATCCTGTAGGATGGCCCATGAGAGGATAATTGGCTTTCCATTAAATAGAACTCTTCTACCAAAAAGGATCTGCTCTGTAGTTCTTTATTTATCACTACAGCCTTATTCATGAATTCATCCAGATGTTTACTGGAACGAATTCTTCCAAGGGTAAAATGAAAACTGCGCTTTTTTTCAACTTCAAAGTCAAGAGGTGAAAGATATGCATCAATTCTTTCTCCAAGGAAATGAGCTTTTTCCATTTCTCCTTTTATCCCCAGCCAGACTACCCGTGGTCTGCGCTTGTTTGGAAAAAAGCCCAAACCCTCCACACACAAAGCAAATGGGGGACATGATTCCCCAGCAGAGAACAAATTCCAGACAATCTTTTCAGACAGTTCAGAATTTATTTCTCCCAAAAACTTGAGTGTAAGGTGATAGTTTGCGTATTCAACCCACTTTATATCCGGTGATACAGCATCCAAACGAGTTTTAGTGTTTAAGGCAAATTCTTTTATATCATCGGGGACTGCTATTGCAATAAAAGCTCTCATTTATGTACGCCTCCGCTTATAAGATATCTTCTCAGTAAATCCAGAGCTGTTTTTGCTGAGAGGGCACGTATAGCATCCCTGTCACCCACAAAGCTCATTTTTTTTACCTGGTAATCCTGTCCATGTCCATTAAGGAGACAAATAAATACCGTCCCTACAGGCTTTTCTTCGCTCCCTCCCTCTGGGCCGGCAATACCAGTAACAGCAAGAGCAAAGTCAGCAGCAGAATTATTCAAAATACCTGCAGCCATTTCCCTGGCAACTTCTTCACTTACTGCACCATATTCTTCAAGCGTTTCTGTTTTCACATTCAGAATAGCTGTTTTGGCACTATTGCTATATGATGTTGCCGAACCCCAAAAATACTGCGAACTCCCGGGAAGGTCAGTTATCATTTTAGCCAGCAGTCCTCCTGTACAGGATTCTGCCAGAGCAAGTGTCTTTCCTTGTTTAAGCATCAATTCGGCAATTTTAAGAGCAAGAGTTTCATCATCATATCCAATTACATTGTGTTGCAACCTTTTCTCTATTTCATCCGTTATTTGTTTCATAATTGCCTGACTATCATTAAAATCTTGTCCTTCAACTGTCAGCTTGATATGAACTTCCCCCTCCTGGGCCAGCAAGGCTATACTGTATTGCCTATTATCTTCCATCAAATCGCCCAGCATTTCTTCAACCTGTGATTCTCCCGGACCCAGTACCTTTATAGTTTTCATAATTGCCTTGTTTTTTTCCAGCTCAAATTCATTTTTCAGTACCGGCTCAAGCTCCTCCAGATACATTCTTTTCATTTCCCTAGGGGGTCCCGGCAATAGAGCCACCAGCTTCTCACCAGTTTTAAGGCACATTCCGGGAGCTGTACCCAGATGGTTCTTCAATATAATAGCCCCTTGTGGAAACATAGCCTGTTTTTTATTTATTTTCGGCATAGCACGCTTTCGCCTTTTAAAAAACTCTTCCAGTTTTCTCAGTTCATCTTCCACTATCTCCAGCTTTACCCCCATGGTCTCACATGCTGTTTCCTTGGTCAGATCATCCAGAGTTGGTCCCAATCCCCCGCTGGAAATAACGATATCAGCCGATTTCAATCCGAGTTCAAATGCATTCTTTATGTGGATTCTGGAATCACCGACTGTACTTTTTCCAATAACTTTTATGCCAATATCCCGGAGTTTTTCAGATAAATATACAGAGTTGCTGTCCATTGTTGTTCCCAACAAAAGCTCAGTTCCGGTTGAAATAATATAGGCTTTTTTCACGGATTTGCCTCCTTATTCTCTGTTCCTTCCGCTTAAGCAAGAATTACTCCGAATAATCCTTAATCCAGTTTCGGTTTTTTTGCTCTTACTAAACTGCTCATATTCTTCTCCTTTTCTTATTATAATCATTTTATTCTTTATACAGGTGAGGATTTTACATAATTAGTTTTTCCGTATCATCAGGCAAGTATTTTTATACTTTCATCCTGAGACAAAGCCGAAGGATTTTAATATTCACCTTCGGGCACTATTGATTGATGTTCACTTTGCTTACGATTTACCTGGTTTTTTTATTATGCAAAACTCTCAGTATATCAAGCTGCAGAAATTAGACTCTTTTTAAGAAAAATTATACAGAAAAGAAAAATGCCGGACAAATGCCCGATATCGCTATGCCCATACAGGTGCATCGCAGTTCATCACCACGAATGGCAGCACCACAGCAGCCTGTGTAACATTATTATATCCTATCGCCGGGTTCCTGGTCGTTTCACCTCCTTGTTCTCTTTTTCGGAGACAATCCAGAACCCCGGTTTCATTCACTCCGGTATTAAGAAGCCTTTTTCATAAGCCCGACAAAGCTCTTTCTATCTATGGTCTCTTTATCTCTCAAAAATTGCGCTATAGCATAAAGAGTCTTTTCATTATCCAAAAGAATTTTTCTCGTTTTTTCTTCCAGCTCTGAGATTATTTCCTTGCATTCATTATAAAATACATCACGGGGAATATCTGCATCATGAACTATTCCCAATGATGATAAGCCCGCCTCTATAATAGTCCTGCTTATGTTCCATACCTGGGAAAAATCATTTTGCGCACCGGTACTCCTTTGACCATACCTCATTTCTTCCGCAAGTGCTCCGGCAAGGGCCACCATTATTTGCTTATCAAGTTCGTCCCTGGTATGAAGATACTGATCTTCTTCAGGCGACTTGCGCATATAACCCAGAGCACCACCACGAGGCACTATTGTCAATGACGCAACAGAGCCTGACTGCAAAATCTCACTTACCAGTGCATGTCCGCTCTCATGGATACTAACCCGCTCTATTTCCAGCAGAGATGGTTTCCGATCCAGTTTTTCTCCCATGATTACCTTGTCGATTGCTTCATCAAAATGTCTTTCTTCTATGGTTTCCTTGTTTTCCCGCATTGCCAGAATGGCTGCTTCATTGCTCAGGCTTTCCAGATGGGCGCCTGAAAAGCCGAATGTAGCCCTGGCAATATCATCAAGAGCAATGCCTTCCTTTAGTGGCTTGTTGCGGGTATGCAGTCTCAGTATCCGGGTTCTCCCCTCTTTATCCGGAAGGCCCACCTGAACCTGCCGGTCAAAACGACCGGGTCTCAAAAGAGCCGGGTCCAACATATCAGCTCTATTTGTTGCACCAATAACCAGAATTTTTGTTTCTTCATTCTGTATAATCCCGTCCATTTCCACCAGCAACTGGTTGATGGTCTGATCATATTCCAGGTGACTGTTGTGACTCCCTCTTTTGGTGCCCAGTATTTCCAGTTCATCAATAAAAATAATAGCATTCCCGCACTTTTGAGCAGCAGCTTTTTTTCTCGCGTCCTTAAACAACTGCCTCACCCTTTTGGCTCCAACCCCGGCATATATTTCGATAAACTCGCTTCCGGAAACCGAAACAAAAGCAGAGTTGGTATAACTGGCAGCGGCTCTGGCCATAAGTGTCTTTCCGGTTCCCGGAGGCCCTACCAGTAATATTCCCTTTAACGGCCGTATTCCCATTTTTCCGATTTCTTCCGGTTGAAGAATAAACTCCAGGGCCTCTCTCAGTTCATTAATAGCAACATCCTGTCCTCCAATATCTTCAAAACTTACGAGGGAATCACCTTTTATTCCCTGCCCTACCTCATTGAATTTTATTCCCCCCTGGACATGTATAAAATAATAGAACGCCCCTGCTATTAGTCCAATAAGCAGAAAAGGTGTAATATTAATACCAATTATGACCAGAAAAATAACCAAAGCTAATCCTGAACCAACAAGTATCTCCTTCACGGCAAGTCCTCCCCGTTTAAGTAATATCTTCTCATTTGCTTTTTCGCGCTAATCCTGTATGAGTATGCATGCTCCCTATTCCAGTTCTCCTGATGCTCTGTCCAATACTTTGTAAAAACAGCTCTCTCCATCCTCAAATTGAATAAAGATATGACTGCTGTCAATAAAAAGTTTATAAGCAATGCCAGCATCAGATGACTCTTCCGCCATTTTTTTATCAAGCCATACAAATTGCTTGTTGGCAAGTGCTTCATAAATAGCAGGCTGAAGATGATAGTACAGATCCTCCAGGTTTTGCTTATGCCTGTTCTTTATTGTTAATTTATAATCTTCTGGCTTGAGTTTCGAAGCTATCAGTTGATCGATTTCAAAATACACTTTTTGAATATTATCGACCTTCTCCATTTCAAGCTCAATCTCATATTGTCCATCTTTTTTTTCAATACTCGCTGCTCTGACCGTTGAGATCGAATTAATTTTATTTTCGAGCTCTCCCTCAACTAAATATTTCTCATAGATTTTATAAGCACCGAGAAATATTCCCAGTACAACAAAGAGGGAAATTATTGATAAATAAATCCTGTATTCTCCATTTTTCATCAGTTTTCTACACCTCTTTCTCCAATATTATAACATAGCTGCTGTTACTAAAACTCTGTTTAATATATGGAAATATTAAGGCTTATAAAAAGAATGCCGGCTTTGAGCCGGCATTCTTTTTATAAGCCTTATTTAAATCGCTGGGTCAGACCTCGGAGCTATCAGGAATGTATCTTAAAATTATAAAAGTATTCCACTCCAGACACAATCGTTATAAACACTGCAAAATACATAGCCCATTGTCCCAGGGGAATATTTATAAAGGATTGGTAGCCTTTTTCCAGAATTATAAGTAAAACAGCAACAATCTGACTTATGGTTTTGAGCTTCCCCAGAGTACTGGCCGGAATAATAACCCCTTCTTCAGCTTTTACCACCCTGAGCCCTGATACAGCAAACTCTCTTCCCAGGATTACTATGGCAATCCAGCCGGAAATCCTGCCCAGCTCTACGAGAATTATCAGTGCTGCAGTAATCATCAGTTTATCTGCTATCGGATCAAGCACAATACCCAATTTGGTGATTTGCTTCCACTTCCGGGCCAGGTAACCGTCAAGACTGTCAGTCAGGGCTGCAATAACAAAGATTAAAGCAGCAAAATAGTCTCCATAAGGTATCCTGATCAGCAAAAAAACAGCAAAAACCGGAATAAGAATTATTCTTAGTATTGTTAAACTATTTGGTAGATTCATTTACTATTTCTCCAACAAGATCATAATTTCTTACACCTTTAATACAAACATCTACAAACTCACCTTTTTTAAGTTTGGCATCAGTTTTCACCATGGTTTTCCCATCCACTTCCGGGGCCTGAAAATATGCCCTTC
>JAHDSE010000015.1 GCA_018432955.1 Syntrophomonadaceae bacterium | reverse complement strand
TTTTTTATTTATTGGAGTTCTACAATCTGAACTGATGGTTAATAAAATGCTGTCATTTTGATTTTCAGGATAACGAAAGCTATAATAGCTTTCGTTATCCTAAGAGGTTGACAACCCCGTCCCTTGTCAACCCCAGTCAGATCTACGAAGTAAAGAATCTTAATGCTTCGTAGGGGCACCCCTACATATAAAAAAAGAATCCGTGTTAATCTGCGTCCGCAGGATCTGTGTGCGAGCGTAGCGAGCCCGTGTCAAAATTCCCCTTAATGCGCAGTCTCTGGCTACTATTCACTCCTTGCCTTTATTCTGTCTTACAAAGAGGCGAATTGGGGTACCCTCAAAGCCGAAATTCTTGCGCATTACATTTTCCAGATATCTCAAATATGAGAAGTGAACCATTTCCGGATGGTTAGCAAAGAATACAAAGCTGGGAGGTGCGGTTCGCACCTGGGTAGCATAAAGAATTTTCACCTTTTTTCCTCCCCCACCGGGTAAAGGATTAAGCATCATTGCTTCATTTATTACCTTGTTGAGCTCTGCGGTATTAATCCTGCGGTTATTCTGCTCGGCAACAAAATCAACCAGTTCCAGCACTTTAAAAATCCTCTTCCTGGTCAGGGCCGAAATATAAAGCAGAGGAGAGTAGGATAAGAACTTTAATTCCTGTCGGATATCCTTGTCAAACTTATTCATGGTATGTCCGTCTTTTTCAATTAAATCCCATTTATTCACAACCAGTATATTGGCTTTTGCCTGTTCATGAACATAACCTGCGACCCGTTTGTCCTGTTCAATGACTCCCCCGACAGCATCCAGCATAATAAGAACCACATCAGCACGTTCAATACTTTTCAGGGATCTTATTACACTATATCTTTCCGTGGCCTCACTTATCCGTGATTTTTTTCTGATCCCGGCAGTATCAATAAGAATATATTTTTGACCATTGAAAACAAACGGGGTATCAATAGCATCTCTGGTGGTACCTGGAATATCACTTACTATGAGCCTGCTTTCTCCCAGAAATGCATTTACCAATGAAGACTTGCCCACATTGGGTCTGCCGACTACAGCAATTTTAATAGCATCACTATCCTCTTCCTCTTCTTCTGCTTCGGGAAATTTTTCGATAACCGCATCCAATAAATCATTGATATTCATTCCATGCATGGCAGATACTGGGATAGGCTCCCCCAGACCCAATTTATAGAATTCATAGTATTCCAACTGCTTTTGAAAATTTTCGACTTTGTTGGCAGCCAGAATCAAAGGTTTTTTTGACTTTCGCAGTAATATTGCAAGCTGTTCGTCTTCAGAGCTTATTCCTTCTTTGGCGTCTACGACAAAGATAATGACATCTGCTTCTTCTATTGCCAGTTCAGCCTGAAGCTTGACTTCACGGGTAAAAATGTCGCCTTCATCAAAGCGGATACCGCCGGTATCAATGACTATAAATTCTCTTCCCGCCCAATCACTGTTGTCATATATGCGGTCTCTGGTAACACCGGGTATATCTTCCACTATCGCTTTTCTTTTTCCCACCAGACGGTTAAAAAGCGTTGACTTGCCTACATTGGGTCTACCCACAATTGCCACAACGGGTTTTGCCATCTTTTATCCTCCATAATTTTGACCAGGAACAAGACTTCCCTTGCCCTGACCAATAATTGTATTTACCAGAGATTTGGCACTGCCGTCTACTGTATAAATCCTGGCAGCAGTCCTCTCCTTAATCTCCCTTATGTCAATATTGTCCAGCAGCATATCCTCTCCGTCTTTAAATACTATTTCGGGGATTATTACCTTTTTACCTGCATATTCTTTGCCTAAAGCATTAATAATATCGCTGCCGGTCAATAAACCGGTTACTGTAACCTGTCCCCCGAAAAACTTATTATCCACCACCAGCAAATGCAGTGACAAACCGGAGATTTCGTTTAATCGTTCCACCAGCGGCTGCAGTACTGGCACAGCCGATACACCGGTAATTAAATGAGCCTCTTCAACATCTGCTCTTAGAGGCAGATGAGGCTCCAGCTGGGCAAATTCATCCAGAAACACGCGAGCCAGGCCTATGCCGTTTTCTATCTGGCAGTAGTCATCGTAGTAATCAGATTCAGGAAACTCCACTCCCGCCTTAATATAGAATTCATCTGCCAGGTAAACAAAAGCTCTATTAAATCTCTGGCGAAAGTCTTTCTGATACTTATCGATCATAGCTATGGTTTCTTCTGCCACTTTAGGGGAAACACCTTCCAGCTTCTTTAAATTACTGCGGTGGCCGGTCAGCCCGACAGGTACTATGCCAACTGAAAGAACTGAAGGAAAATACCCGGCAAGGTCTTCAATAGACTCCTTTAGTATCTGACCATCATTTATGCCAGGACACAGCACAATCTGAGTATGAACTTCAATGCCGGCATTTTTTAGACGCAATAAGTGATGTTTGATATCTGCGGCTGCTGGATTGTTAAAAATGACAGACCTGAGTTCAGGGCGAGTACAATGAACAGAAACATACAAGGGGCTCAATTTCATTTCCAGGATCTTCTGCCAGTCATTTTCATCCAGGTTGGTAAGGGTAATAAAGTTACCGAACAAGAATGAATGACGATAATCATCATCTTTAATATATAAACTCTTTCTCATTTTTTTGGGTAGTTGTTCAATAAAACAAAAGATACAATTATTCCGGCACACTTTCATCCGGTCAAAGATAAAACCATCCAGAACAATTCCCAGTTCCTCATCATAATCCTTTTCAATTTCTATTGACCAGATTTCTTTACCAGACTTCTGGATCTCAAGCACAATATAATCGTCCTGAGCATAGAACTGATAATCAAGGATATCGTTTATTATCTTATTATTAATGCTTAGTACCTTGTCGCCAGCCTCAATTTCAAGTTCTGCTGCTATGCTGCCGGCTAATACCTCATTTATCCTGGCTGCCATTTCTTACCCTCCGAGAATATTTCCATCTACCAGACAATTATCCAATAAATGCTCTATCCACGCAAGTTTATTGAGGAGGTTAATCTATTTTCGTATTATTCTGTTCAATATAAGCCGGTTGGAATCTTCTTAATACATTGACATAAGAAGAGAATAAAGAAAAGCAATATATAGATCTGTCTGTTTTTCCTTGCTCAGTGCGAAATTGATATTTTGAATTCTGCAATTTCCTTTTCGATATATGATATCTCCTTATTTAAAATGTAGTTGGAGATGAATAAGTTCAAATATGCCCCCCCCATTAACCTGGGGATTTTTCCAAGGAAATACAATATATTATCTCCTTTTATGGATATCGGCTTTACCAGCAAATCCCTGGAGGAATAACCCAGAACAGTAACCAGTTCCTCTATAGTTTTCTTCCCTATGCGAATGTTTTTCCCGGCTCCCAGAGTATAAACTTGATTCCCTTGCTCATCTTGAGCCACATATATGGGAAAACCGCTGTTATCCTTTTCCAAATCGGCATAGCCTTCCAGCATTTCAAAATCGTTGTCCTGTAAGCGTTCCAAATAAATATTGGCTGCTACCAGGCTATGATGTACACCTGTAGTACCCAAAAAAATAATTTTCATCATTTAATACCTCGGCCTTTGTGCATAGTTTTCAAGCGAGTGATTTCTGCCAGGTTTACCAGAGCTTTAAAAGTTGCCCTGGTTCCCCATCCCAGTACAGGCCGTCCCAATTTGACCATTCCCATTCTCCTTGAAGTAAAACCGCCCAATTTCATATTCAGGTTGACTCTGCTCATGCAATCCACAGCAATTAATTCGTTTTTGGCACCCAGGATTTCTGCTATACCCAATAAAATATTGGAATACCTTTTTCCCATGTTTTTTTTCCCCAGAATATATACTTCGTTACCTGATTCATCAATACCCATAAAGCGGATTGAGCCAAAATCTTCATCACATGTTTTATCAAAATAGGGCAAAGCCAGAAGTTCTTCCATACTGGGTGATTTTTTCTTATCTATTAGACCTAAATGCAATGCAGCTGCCAATACCGAAGAATGAGCTCCGCCAAAGCAATGATATATTATTTTCACTGAAAACCTCCACTTTTTTTAAAAAAATCAGCTGTTTATCCAAGGAATGAGGAGAGAATCTGTAAGTAGACCTTATTGAGACTGATACTTACTTCCTCTCTCCTCATTCCTTTATTACCTAATGTTTGCAAATAAAATATACCCCATTCTCCAGATCATGTACTATCCCCCCCAGTATCCGGGAAATGTATATGGCTATTTTCTCCTGTTCTTCCTGGTTGGCCGCCAGGAATACGGGACACCCGCCGCCATTTACCAGTTCCATATCCTGGGTTATTATAGCCAGGATGTACTCTTTGATGCCAGTATCCATCAATCAGCCGCCTTTCTTCCAAAAAAGCTGCTCAAAGTAGTTCCCCTGGTTGTTTCCAGTACCGGTACTTTTTTGATTATTTCTATCAAATAATCAATATCGGGTTCATTGGCCAGCAAAAACAAAGCCAGATAGCCTTTATCCACTTGCTTTCTGGCCATGGGCATTAATTCGGTTTCATTTATATCGACCTTGGTTCCCAGTATTGAGACCAGATCATGAATTATAGCCAGCCTTTGACCTGGAGCATGTAGGCTCAAACGGGCATTATCATCTTTAGGTTTGATTATAACTCCCATTCCTTCCTGCAGTATTTTTTCCCTGGTCATAGGCAATCCAACGTTCATTATCACTACATCATTGACTTTAAGTATGGCTCCCTCAAAATGAAGCTCAGCTTTTTCGATTTTTGCTATGTCACCTATAAAGGAGCCGCTCATAAGTCTACCGGAAAACAAAATGCAAAGCGGGCCGGCTATTAATGCATATGGCCATCCCCATAAGTGTACTACAGTACTGCTGACAAGTGCTGTTAATATCACCAGGTAATTCCTTGCTTCAAAAACCCGGGCTATTCCCTCAATATAATCCTGCCCTCTGGGTACCAGCTTGGTTTCCTCGAGTTTATTGAGGGTTTCTCTTTCCATGTTTCTGATTTCCCTAAACTGCTGTGCTGCCAGTACCAGGAAAGTTACCGCCACAAAGTCGGGTTCAGCGATTGCAGGTACCGCTACTGCACCCAGACTGGCAGCAATAAATCCCAGTGCCAAATGGGTCAGATGTCCATGAGGATAAGTTGGGTAATGCCGGTAGTCATTTCGCAACAGAATCCAGCGATCCAGGAAGCCTGCCAGCACACCGGCAAGAATAACCACTCCGTATTTTTCCATATTATTTGCTTGTTGAGCCTCTGTTTAACAAGTAATAACCTCCGGCTGCTGCAGCCAGGATAACCAATATAACCAGTATAGTGGTACCTGCCCCCTGATTATCCGAAGTTAATGGCTTTTTGGCTGCTTCACCGCTATTTTGAGCATTGTCAGATACGCCCAAAACCACAGGGATGGTTTCAGCAAACAGTTCTACCCCATCCTGGGCATCTTCTTTTTTATTGGTATGGGAACCGACTTCAATCAGTATGGACCTCGGGCTTAAATCCTGGTTATAATCCCCTTTACCGATAAAGATACCATTGGAGAGCCCTGGTTCCTTTTTATCCATAGCAGCTTTGATTTTTTTGGCAAACTCCAGATTGGTTTTCATATTGGGATTCTGCCTGCCTACTACCAGTTTTATTTTGGTGGCATCTTCACCCTTCACCTGAGTTTGATAGACTTCAGGAGGTGTAGCATCCCTGTGGACATCAATAATGGCATCCGGCTGCTTCTTCAAGAGACTGGCTGCAGTACGTCGGGAACGGCTGTAAGCATTTATGTCATGGGGGTTATGGTTGTTATCACTATAATCAACATTAAAACCCAGCTTCTTCAATTTTTCCGCCAATGCTTTTCCCACATCATGTATTCCACCATTGCCATTAATACTCTCAGAACCGTCAGAAGGCACATAAGATTCATCATTATGGGTATGATATATGGCTATCTTAGGTTTATCTTTTTCGGAAATAACAGGCACTTCTTTGTCATTTAATATAGCCGCGTTATTGGTTTCAGAATAGTCTATAAAGGGCATTTGTTCTTTCCCTTGATATACACAATGTGCTGTATCACCCTGTATTTCAATTACCTTATACCGGGAATTATCAGCAGCAATATATTCATCACCCACAAACACCTGCATACCGGTCTGGTGAATCAGATTATTGTTCTCGTCAATCAGGGTAAAATGTTTTCCGGCAGGCATTTCTAAATGTGAAGCCACCGCTATGGTACTCAGTCCCAGAATGAAGAGCAGTACAAGAATGAATAGCCTTTTATTCATCAGCATCACCTCGTTCCTTTTCATTCTCCAGAGGCTTTTGTGCCGGTTCCGGGGTGCGCAGATTGCTTAACAGTTCTTCCGGTCTCCCTTCTGTTTCCGGGCCTCCTTGTATTCTTTCCAGGCTTTCTCCAATTATTTCGGCCAGCAATACAGCCAATATTCCTGCCAGTATCAATGAGTCAAAAGCCCCTGCCCCTCCCAAAGCAACTGTTCCTCTGACCCCAGTGCGCACAAGGTAAATATACTGCGCTACGTCCAGTGATAGTACACCTATTACTGCAGCAAAAAAAGCTCCGCGCCGCGACCTGCCTGCCAGATATCCTACGATTCCTGCTACCAGAGGATAAATATATATGGGATCTATGAATATCTGCTCCGGTTCCGCCCCCAGAAATCTGCCGGCCAGAAACAATGTCAGCCCGGTTACCGCGGCAGCAATAACTGCCCTGGTTTTCTCGTAAGCAGTACCTGCACCCAGCAAGACATATACAGCCAATCCGACAGCTATTATTCCTCCGAGATTAATGGTTACCCGGTCACCCAAAGGGATATCGAAAAAACTGCCGATGATTATTGCTGCAATTACTGCAAGTGCAGCCTTGTCTGTCAAGCGCAACCTATCCAGTACCCGGTGAGCTACTCCAAAATATATTAATATGGATACTACCAGTAAAGCTATTAGTCCAAACGGGAAATTAGCCATAGCATATTCCATCCTTTCATGTTTTTTTCTAAAAAATATTTTTCCCTTTTGAGCACATATTATGTAAAAAGGCATTAAAAAAAGCTGCCCTCTGACAGCTTAGAACGTTAACAAAACCAATATTTGCATAAACAGCCTCAGCAGCTATAAAGCTTCATCGCAGCTTACGCTGAATTTATTCACCCTTTCCTTTTGCGCGCTCTGAAAACTTATGGTTTGTAATTTAATCCAGGGGAACCAGAAAAACGCTATATGCGTTTTGAGCAGAAATGAGGATCAATTTCCCTTGCTCTAAGCCATTCAGCCGTTTCTTTCACGATAATTAGCGGCTGCTTTTGCATTTCTTTTATATTCCTGGAAGCAGTCATAAGAAAGACCGCCCGGAGCCTGTAAAGAAAACTGCTTACCATTTTATCAAGTTCCTCTATGCCACCATCAAGCAAAATCTTCAGGAAAGGGGCAGCCATTCCCACACATTCGGCTCCCATGGCAATTGCCTTGGCAGCATCAGTTGCGGTTCTGATGCCTCCTGATGCTATTACTCTAATCGGTAACTTAAGTGATATTATCTCTGCCAGACTTATTGCCGTGGGAATTCCCCAATCATACAGCTCATGGTTAAAATTACCATCTCGCTGGTCTTCTATAACAATGAAGTTGGTGCCTCCTTTGCCTCCATTATCAAATATCTTTACTCCAGAATCGAAGAGCATCTTTACAGCTTCCCTGGAAAACCCGAACCCAACTTCCTTGGCAATTAGCGGAACCGGACAATGGCATGCAATATTCTCAATATTTTTCAGTACACCTTTAAAATTACGATCACCCTCATACATTGCCAGTTCCTGCGGAACATTGAAATGTAGTTGCACTGCATCAGCGGATATCATCTCCACAGCAGATAAAACCTTCTCCAGACTTGCACTGGCTGCCAGATTAGCCATTAATAAACCACCTGGATTTATTTCCCGCACGATACTGAAGGTCTCCCTCAAGCCCTGATCTTCCAGGGCAATTGTCTGGGAACCCAGGGCCATAGCCAGACCATGTTTTCTACTGATATAAGCCAATGCCTGGTTTATCCGCCGGGCCTGATCAGTCCCCCCGGTCAGAGCATTAACCAACAGAGGATACCTGAGCTCTTTACCGAGAAAATGCTGGCTCAAATCAATTTCATCCATACTTAATTCAGGTATTGAGTTATTAAGCAAATGCACATTTTCAAAGCCGTTTAACGATGGACCGTCATTTGATTGTCGGGCTATATGTATGTGATCGGTTTTTCTCTTTTCTCTTATGGCAATAACCTCCCAGCTATCTGCCTCGCAGTTATCAAGGCTTTCGAGTCATTGACATTAAAAAGGATTTCTTCAATCGTTCCAAACTGCTGCAAATCATTTTCGTCCACAATCAAAGAATTCAATTCCTCAAAAATCATGGTCAATTTTAGTTTGTTATTTTCCAGACAGTCAGTAAGCAAAGGCAGGCAGCTTTTGCTGTAAACCGCTGATATAGGCTGCAGGTAAGAATCAATACTGGGAACAACTGTATCAAAACCATTTAGCTTATTAAGCATATATTTGACCATAGGCATACTTATAAATGGTACATCACAGCCCAGAAGAAAAATAGCATCGAAACCGGAATGACACAAAGCCGAGTGTATCCCGCTTATCGGACCCAGCCGGGGATAAATATCAGTATAAATCGGTAAGCCGAATTTTTTATAGATTTCAGGTTCATTGCTTATTATTATAGTTTCATCAAAAAAGGCAGAAAATTTATCTATAATAATCTCAATTGAAGATCTGGAGTTTATTTCTGCAAAAGCCTTATTATATTTCATCCGTGAACTTCTTCCACCGGAAAGAATAACCCCGCTTGCCTTCACTTTTACACCTCATATCTAAAAAATAGGCTGCCCCCGGCAGCCTACGCATTCAAGCTTCACATGCCGCTACTGTGAGCGTGGCATGATGAACAAGCCTCAGATGCTTTTATATTTTTTCTGCTATTGAATGATGATAATAACTGTTTAATGTTTGACGAATTACATTCCGGGCATTTTAGCTTTCCTTTTTCAGCATTGGAAATTATTCGCGCAAATTGCTTTCCACATTCCAGACAGGAAAAATCAAAAAGCGGCATACTATCATCCTCATTTACTTATTACTCGTTGTCTTCCTGATTCTCCAGGTAATCTTCTACTTCCTGACTTTCCATATCATTTCTGGCTTCCTTGATTGATAAACCAATACGCTTCTGTCCGGGATCAATACTGAGTATCTTCAGATTCGCCTTTTCTCCTACTGATACAACATCCTCAGGCTTTTCCACCCTGAAATCAGCCATCTGTGAAATATGAACCAAGCCATCCACTCCAGGCTCAATTTCAACAAAAGCGCCGAAAGAGGCAATTCTCACTATAGTCCCCTCAATTATGTCCCCTTCCTGGTACTTTTCCACCACAATTTCCCAGGGGCTTTTAAGTAATTTTTTACGGCTGAGAGATACTCTTTCTTTTTCGCGATCCAGAGCCAGAATGTATACATCCAATTCATCGCCTTCATTCAGAACATTGGAAGGATGTTCTATTCTGCGGTGATCAATTTCGGATACATGTAACAACCCTTCATAGCCTCCAAGATCAATAAACGCGCCATAATCTACAATCCGTTTAATTTTACCAGTCCTGGTCTGGCCTTCTTCGATTTCCTGCCAGAAATGCTCCTTTAAGCGCGCCTTTTCTTCAGCCACCAGTTCCCTGCGCGAGAGCACAATCTGTGAGCCGCGTCTCTTATTGCGGTTAAATTCGATTATCTTAAACTCCAGTGTTTGCCCAATATATTCATCCAGATTCTTTACATAGCCATCATCGACGTGAGATGCAGGCAGAAAGGCGATGATTCCCACATCCACCAATAATCCGCCTTTTACACTTTCAATTATAGTTCCTTCAATAATCTTATCCTCCTGGGCATATTGCTCCAGACGGTCTAATTCTTTTTCGGAATCCACTCTTTTTTTGGATAATAATATGGTGCCATCATCATCCCATTTCAGAACCTTCACTTCAATTTCATCGCCAACCGCAACCAGTTCCTTTGCAGATTCCACATCTTTTAATGACAGCTCTCTCAAGGGGATAATACCTTCTGATTTGCCACCCACATCAACCATAACATCATCATCAAGCACTTGAATCACAATGCCTTTTATAATATCTCCTCTGCTTGGAGAAGCAAATCCTGCCATTTCAGCCTCCATTTTAGCAAAAGACTCTTCATTTGCACTTGTTTCCGCTACCTGAGGAGAGTCCTGCTCCTGGCTTAACTGCTCTGTAGATTCCTCTTCCAGATTACTCTGTTCCTGGATTTCCTGTTCCATTGTCTCCTGTTGCTCCTGCTTGTTTTCCTCATAGTCCGTCATCCTATCCAATACCTCCTTAATAATCCAATCCGGGGTGGAAGCTCCTGCGGTAATACCTGTTTTAGATATTCCCCTAAACCAATCAGCTTCAATCTCAGAAGCATTCATAATTCGAAAAGTCTTTACCCCAGTTTTTACACACTCCTTGAAAAGTGTGTTAGTATTTGAACTCTTCCGATCCCCTACCACCAGCATTAAATCGACATCCTGGCAAATAACCCAAGCCGCTTCCTGCCTTTTCCTGGTAGCGGAACAGATAGTGTTAAAAACTCTCAGTTCTCTGGCTGTGTCCAACAAAGCCGCTGCTACTGCAAAGAATTCCTTTTCGTCTTTGGTAGTTTGAGATACCAATCCCAGTTTAGCTGTCTTTCCCAGCAAGCGGGCTTCGTCAAGATTAGCCACTATTTTTACATTTTGTCCTGACCAGCCTGCGATCCCCTGAACTTCGGGATGCTCACTATCTCCAAAAATAACTATATCATATTCTGCATCACTCAGTAATCTTACTATATCATGGACACGTTTCACCAATGGACATGTTGCGTCTTTTATCTTAAAGCCTTTTTCCCTGGCCCGCTCTATTAACTCAGGAGAAACCCCATGGGATCTGATGATTATTCCTCTTTCCGGCTCATCATTGGATAGATGAATTTCCTCAATATTGTCAAGTACAGCAATTCCTCTTTGTTTAAAATGATTAATTACATCATCATTATGAACCAGCGGTCCCAATGTATACCATTCAGTTTTTTCTTCTGTGCTTTCTTCCGCGATTTTAACCGCTCTTCTAACCCCATTACAAAAACCTGCATTTTCTGCCAAGCTCACCAGCAATATCAGGCACTCCTTAAATACTTATACTATTTCGTAGCAACAAGTCCAAATCCTTCTTTAAAAAACGTTAATCTTAAGTTTATTAATTCTCTCCATTATTTCATTACTTAATTTTTCGAGAACTGACGCCTTCACCTTTTCTTCAGCGTACTTTTCCACTTTTATTAGTTCACCAACCCTCAGGAGCAGAGGATTTGTCCAGCCAAAAGGAATGCTGCGTTCTGTTCCCAGACAGGCAATTGGTAAAACCGGGGTCCGGGATTTCAAAGCTATCATTGCCACCCCTGCCTGTACTGTGGAATCCGGGGCAACTTTTTTTCTGCTTCCTTCAGGAAAAATTCCCAATACCTGGCCATCTGCAAGGATCTCCATGGCCTTCCTTATTGCCTTTATATCTGCAGAACCACGTCTAACCGGAAAAGCATGTAGTTTTGCCAATAATATTCCCAATAATTTATTTTTAAACAACTCTTCTTTGGCCATAAAATAAATCGGGCGTTTTAAGGCAACTGCTACAATTATTGGATCCCAATTACTGACATGATTGGCTGCAACAATCACCGGTCCTTTTTCAGGTAGCTTATGTATTCCCTCAGTTTTCAAACCCAATAAAAAAAATAATACTCGCAATACTGCTACAGCTACTGAATAGAGCATACTATTCCCCCCGGATTATTGAAAGTATCCGGCCAAGAACCTGGGTTGCTGTCAAATCGCTGGTATCTATGACAATGGAATCATCCAGGATTTTCAAGGCACCTGTTTGCCTCTGCGTATCTTTCATATCTCTTACCAATATTTCCTTTTTCGTAGCATCCATGTCCGCCTTATAACCGGCACTTTGCAATTCCTCTAATCGCCTTCTACTTCTTTCTTCAATACTGGCCGTAAGATAGAACTTATAGTCAGCATCCGGTAAAACACATTCCCCTATATCTCGCCCATCCATAACCACCGAATGATTTCGGGCCATTTCCTGTTGCCGCTTGACCATGATTTCACGAATTTCCGGAAAAGAAGCCACAGTAGAAACAGCCGCACTGACCTGTGGTGAACGGATCAAGTCTGTAAGATCTTCAGCTTCACATATTAGCTTTTGTTCATTGAAATTATATTCGAAGTGAATATCGATTATTTGAGCGAGTTCACAGAGTGCTTCCGAATCTTCAATAGATATATTATTCATCAGTGCCTTCAAGGTTAGTGCCCTGTACATAGCTCCGGTATCAATATAAATAAACCCCAGCTCCCTGGACAATGTTCTGGCAATGGTACTTTTCCCCGCACCTGCCGGTCCATCAATAGCAATCTTCATTATCTTACCACCTACAAGTATTAGTATTCATTTTATCATAATCAGCGGTAAGATTAAACAGATAATGCAAAGCATTGTCTGTTTAAATTTTGAATTTTGAATCAAGGAAGAAACGCACTGCGTTTCCTTTTATTACCAAGTCGTTGCGGCATGACAGGGGGGAATTTTTTGACACAGGCTCGCTGCGCTCGCACACAGATCCTGCGGACGCAGATTAACACGGATTCTTTTTGTTGTTTTAGTTTAGTAGACGTCAATAATTTTAGCTGATAGTAAATAAAATACTTGGGTTTCATCAACTCTTGACTTTGTAATAACGGAAGCTATAGCTTCCATTATTCTGAAAATCTAGAAAGAAAGCAATTTGTTAACCATCAGTTCAGATTATAGAACTCCAATAAAATATAAAACATTAAACAAAAAAATCAGTGTAAATCTGTTAAATCCGTGTGCGAGCGTAGCAAGCCCGTGTCATAAAACTCCTGCTACGGTGCAGTCTCTGTGATTTGTGCAAGTGTTGACCAGAATCCGGGAAAAGAAATACTCACTGCTTCTGCGCCGCCGATTCGGGTCTCACCCTCGGCCCTGAGAGCTGCTATAGCCAGACTCATAGCAATGCGATGATCACCGTGGCTGTTGACTGGATTCCCCCGCAATAAATCAGGATTTCCTTGAACAATAAAGCCATCATCCAATTCTTTTATTTGAACACCCATACGGGCCAATTCGGAAGAAACAGCAGCTATACGGTCAGTTTCCTTTACCCTTAGTTCACCTGCGCCTCTAACACTTGATTCACCATCAGCGACAGCCATTGCTACTGCCAGAACCGGCAGTTCATCAATGAGGCGCGGAATAATTTCCCCGTCAAGTTCTACAGCTTTCAGTTCAGAACTCGAAACCAGTATATCTGCCACTTCTTCCCCGGCAAAAAATCTCTGATTCACCACTTTGATTTTTGCCCCCATAGCTTTAAGGACTTCAATTATTCCTGCCCGGCTCGGATTGATTCCCACATTTTTTATCAACAACTCTGAGCCAGGTACAATAGCAGCTGCTACCAGGAAAAATGCGGCTGATGATATATCTCCCGGCACCATGAATTCCTGGGGCATCAGCTCAATACCGGGCCTGATTCTTATAGTCAGCTCACTGCTTTCTATGTCTGCCCCCATTGCTGCCAGCATTCTCTCAGTATGATCACGAGACTTTTCTTTTTCATGCAGAATAGTTTCATCTTGCGCGTTTAAGGCAGCCAGAATCAAAGCTGATTTCAACTGGGCAGAAGCCACCGGAAGCCGGTAATCTATCCCTTTAAGCAGCTTGCCCCTTATAGCTAATGGTGGATAACTGTTGTCATCCCGGGCAAGAATATCTGCCCCCATTGTAGACAAGGGATGAATAACCCTTTTCATTGGTCTGGCATTCAGGGATTCATCTCCGCTTAAAACCGAAAAAAAGGGCTGCGAGGCCAGCAGTCCGGACAACAATCTGATAGTCGTGCCCGAATTGCCACAATCCAGAATAGTCTTGGGTTCCTTAAGCCCGCCCAAACCTTTCCCACAAATTATCAGGATGGAATCCTTTTCTTCAATACTGATACCCAGTTGTCTCATGCAATCACATGTGCTCAAGGTATCATTGGCTTGCAGAAAATTCCTTACTATTCCTTCACCTTTGGCCAGACTGGAAAAAATCACTGCCCGGTGTGATATTGATTTATCTGGAGCTACAAACAGCTCCCCTTTCAGGGGAGCAGACTTTCTTATAATCTTTTCCATGCTATCCTCCTCATCTTACCCAGCCCTTAATGGCTTCCTGCTGCAGAGCTGCTACAGCCCGATGGGCATCTTCCAGAGTGGGAACCCCCAAGCGTATGGTTCCGCCATCCCCTTCACGAACGCGCAGTATTTCTATATCGACAATGTTAATATTCTCTTTATCCATAATCAATCCCAGTTTTCCAATTATCCCCGGTCTGTCCGGAACAATACAAACAATATCACTGAAACCGGGAATCAAGCCTTTGCGTATATGGGGAATCCTGTCCCGAATTGCTTTGGCTGAAGATAATTCCTGTCGCATCAATTCCCGGTCATTATTCTCCAGAGCCTTTTTCATATTATTAATTATTTCCATTATATTATCCAGTTTTTCAGGCAGGCAGCTGCGATTGGAAAACAAAATATCCAGCCAGAGTTCCGGATTGGATGAAGCAATTCGGGTAGTATCCCTGAAACCGCCGGCAGCCATCATTAAACTATTGCTTTCACCCCCGGTCAGATTAACCAGGGCTGCAGCAAGCAGATGGGGAATATGGCTGATAGTGGCTACCAGTTCATCATGAGGCTTCGCTTCCATTATCTTTATCCTGGCACCTGTCGCTTCCAGTAAATTTTTCAGGTAATTAAGCTTTTCATTTGTCGCTGAGGCATCAGGGCTCAATACATATACCGCGTTTTCGAAAAGATAACGATCAGCCCCATTGATACCCTGGGTTTCGGAACCTGCCATAGGATGTCCTCCTATGGCAGACACACCTGCAGGTAAATTGCCCAAGAGTTCCATGACCTCCAGTTTGGTGCTTCCCACATCACTAATTATAGCATTCGGTTTCAAATGGGGCTTTATTCTTTCAATTATAGAAGCATAAGCACCTGGAGAAGTACAGAGAAAAACTACATCTGCTTCCTTAACCCCATCTTCAAGGAGTGCAGAATCGTCTATGGCTCCAATCTCCAGTGCCTTTTTGAGTGACTCAGGATCATTGTCAACCCCGCTTACTTTTTTAACCAGAGGAGACTCCTTAAGAGCCAGGCCAAGTGATCCCCCAATCAGCCCAACTCCTATGATTAACACATTTGACAACATTTTAAACTCCCTATCTTTCCATCTATCCTATCCTTTTAATACCCCGCTGAGCTTTTTCACTTTGCCCATCAGGGTTCTAAAATTATCCGGGGTTAAAGATTGCGGCCCATCAGATAATGCCTCACTGGGATTCTGGTGAACTTCCACCATCACCCCATCACAACCTGCGGCTACAGCAGCCATAGCCATAGGCTCGACCAGTTTCCATTTTCCTGTCCCGTGACTGGGATCAACAATTATGGGTAAATGAGTAAGCTGTTTTATTATTGGTACAGTACTCAAATCCAGGGTATTGCGAGTGTAGTTTTCAAAGGTTCTAATGCCACGTTCACACATTATCACCTGCTCATTACCACTGGAAATAATGTATTCAGCAGCCATTATCCACTCTTCGATAGTAGCAGACGGTCCTCTTTTTAACAAAATTGGTTTGTTGACCTTTCCCAGTTCCCGAAGCAGGAAAAAATTCTGCATATTTCTGGCCCCTACCTGCAATAGGTCTGCATGTTCAGCCACCAAATCGATAATACGCGGGTCCATTATTTCAGTTACCACTGGCAAGCCTGTTTCCCGTCCGGCCTCTGACAGAATTTCCAGCCCTTCTTTCTCCAAACCCTGAAAGGAATATGGTGACGTTCGGGGCTTGAACGCTCCGCCCCTAAGCATGGTAGCTCCAGCTTCTTTCACAGCCCAGGCGACTTCCAGAAATTTATCCCGCCCTTCAATAGCACAGGGCCCGGCAATGACCTGTAGATTACCATCTCCCACCAGAGTATCCTTGACTTTTACCACGGTGGTTTCCTCCTTGAATTCCCTGGACGCCAGCTTGAATGGCTGCACGATCGGAACCACCTTTTCCACTCCCGGCAGGGTTTCAAACATTTCCATAATAGCTTCGGTACGTTCGCCGATAGCCCCGATTATGGTTCTCTCTACACCTCTGGATACATGCAGCTGAAAACCCTTTTCCTGCAGTTTTTCCCCTACCATCCTGCTGTCTTCCTGTGCAGCATTTCTTTCCATAACAATAATCATCTTTGCTTCCTCCTTCTTCTTTCGAAGGTGAGAATAAAAAAAGCCATCAGTGAAGAAAACACCAATGGACTTCGCCAATTGCTATTATTTCCCACCATTCTACCATACTACAAATTTCTTTTTTTCAAAAGCCTACCTTCCTACAGCATACAGAATAACCTATAACAAATAAAAAATCAATCCTTAAACCATAATATGAGCCAGGTTTCTAATCTCTTCCGTTGTACCCAAAACCACTATATAGTCATCAGTATAAATATATTCTTCCGCACCGGGATTGGCAATAGTCTTGCTTCCTCTTCGGATAGCCAGAACACTGACTCCATATTCCTTGCGCAAATCAATTTCCAGTAGGCTTTTATCGACAAGCCTGGAACCTTCCTTAACTTTCAAGGTGGATATATCCAAATTGGCCAAAGAGTAATTAATATGGCTGAATTTGGTCGCTCTGCGAGATATATTACGAAACATCTCATAGTCTTCTTTGCGTACCTGATCTATGAATTCTTCGATCTCATCCCTGGGCAGCATATATTTGGCCAGAACCCTGGCAAAAATTTCTACAGAAGTCTCATATTCCTCAGGTATAACTTCATTAGCTCCTAATTGGTGCAGATCGGAAACATCGGAGATAAAACGGATTCTGACAATTATATGAATACTCGGTTGCATTCTCCTTAATAATGCAGTTACTCTGCGGGCAGCTACCGGATCAGATATGGCTACCACCGCAATGCGGGCAGCCTGAACATTTAGATTACTCAAAACAATTTCCTGGCCGGCATCGCCAAAATAAATGGGTTCTCCTTTTTCTTTTTCTTCCCTTACGGTCTTGGCATTTATTTCCAGTATGGCATATGGAATACCGGCAAATTTAGCCGCCCGGGCAAGGTTTTTGCCATTTATCCCATAACCTATAATAAGTAAATGGTCTTCCAGTCCGCCGGGGGTTTCCATCTCTGTAATCCAGGGATAAATACCACTGCGCAGGCGTTCAGGGAGGGGCATGCTGCAACATAATTGAGCAATTCGCGGTGCCATGGATATTAAAAAAGGCGTCAGCATCATTGATAAAATTGAAGCAGATAGAAATCCCTGGTAAAGGCTTCCCCCGATTATATTGAATTCCATCCCGGTCTGGGCCAGAATAAAGGAAAACTCCCCTACCTGGCACAGAGCAAACCCGACCATAATTGCTGTCCTTAGCGGATATCCCAGTATTATAGTTGCCAGAGCACCAACCATACACTTCATACCCAGCAGACCCAGGGTTAGTAAGAGAATAATGCCCCAGTAGTCCAGCAGACTGCCGATATTCAACAACATACTATTGATACAAAAAACAAGCTGGTGAAAGTGTCCAGGAATGGAATAATATTACCCAGGGCCTGGTGGCTGTATTCTGATTCGGCAATAATCAGACCTGCCAGAAATGCCCCCAGAGCCAGGGAAAGGCCGGCACTGGATGTAAGCCAGCCCACAAAAAAACAAATTAAGATGATACTCAAAAGGAATAGTTCCCTGCTCTGGGTACGAGTAATGTGATAAAGCAATGGTGGAATAATATAATTTGCCAGCAGTATGACCAGTAGAATCACCAGTACAATTTTCAGCAATACAGAACCAATAGGTTCTGCCACAACTTCACCTGAACCCAGCAGAGGCGTAAACAGCATCATGGCTACTACAATGATATCCTGGTATATCAGAATTCCCAGATCTATTTTTCCGTGGGGAGTATCCAGTTCTGCTCTTTCCCCCAATTGTTTTAAAACAATAGCAGTACTGCTCAAGGAGACCAGAAATCCCAGAAAAACAGCCTGATTAATCGGGATACCGGTTAAGCGAGCAATAGCAAAGGAAGAGTACCGTCTTTTTTATCTCCATCAGGCTCTTGAAGGAAAACTCCAGTCCTATACTGAACAGCAAGAGAACCACTCCCAGTTCAGCAATTATCTCTACCTGCTCTACCGACTTTACCAGAGCCAGACCATGGGGACCAGCCAGAATTCCAGTAAGCAAAAACCCTACTATTGAGGGTATTTTGAGCTTATGGCACAGGAAAAGGACAAAGACCGCCAGAGCAAAAATAATGATTATATCGTTAAAAATAGGTATTTCCAAAACCGAATCTCCCCCTAATATAAAACCTTAATTCCCATAGGCAGTTGCATATGCCTGCTACCCTTTGATTATAATGTTTTTTCAGCAGTATGGACAATCTTTGCTATCTTTGATATCTTTTCCTTATAATGTTTTCAATATGGTGACCTGCTTTCAACATTGGCAGACATATGGATTCAAAAGTCAGGAGTATATGAAAATGCCATTTTCTATAATCAGATATTACTTATATCTGGATGACGAACAGGCTGTTTTTGATAATTTTGCCAGCATATTAAAAGACAATGGCATACATTACCAGCATTCATCTTATTCCAGAAAGCTCACAATCAACGATCCTGAGCAGTTTTTTTATGAACTGGAGTCAGCAAAAATCAAAATCTTCGTAGCCAAACTACATCAAACAGACTCTTCCTGGGCAGAACTTTTGGGAATCTTCACCGCCCTGGAAGAAAAAGCCGTTATACAGGATGAACTCTTGCTGGGGAAAGTTTCCGTATTAATAGCTTCAGGCCTGCCATGGGAAAGCCTCTTGAGCACTTCCAGGTCTTTGCTTGCATACAAAACAACTGAAGATATTGAGATTGACCAGGGAAAAATGGCACGTTTGAATGGGCCCTGGCCGATAAAAGAAGTATTCTATGTCTGCACTCTGGAAGAAGCAAACAAAGCAAACAGCACACTATTTGGATATAAATTGGCAATATTGGAAGCTAAACTCATCAATCTAAGAATGATCTCCGGCTTGTTCAGAGACCGCCGCAACACTATTAACGCAGAAAAAGAACTACTTGATGACAAGCTCTCCAATATACTGCATTCCCACCTGGTCTCAGAGCATGGCAGCCTGGGAGAAGTAGAAGAACTGGAAGATCAGATCCAGGAATTATCTGCCTCATACGGAATTATTGCCGGGGATTATAGTGTGGTTCTGGATGGCTGTAATCATATCAGTTCTTTACTGAATTCTATAAGTCGCCAAATAGACTCGGAAATTGCCATACAGGTAAAGCCTGAGCTCAAGGCTAAGCTGCTGGAACCATATCAAAGGCGTTTACAGGAACTTATTAATTGCGCTGAAGAACTCCGGATATCCAGGGAAAATCACCAGGCAGCCATTGAAGTTGTCCGCAGCAAAATAGACATTATGAATGGGCGGGCCAATATAGCTACCCAGGAGCAGATTAGAAATCTGATGGAATTAAATATTTCCATGCAAAAACAAAGCCTGGTCTTTCAATATGCCGCCGGACTGATTGAATTTATTGTCCTGGCCTATTACAGTCATTCCTTATGGTCACACCTGGCTCATGACGCTTATCTGGCTATTCCGGCCTGGATACAGTTCGTCTTTGTAATGGCCTTCTCGGGCAACACTGTTTATACAACACACCTTCTGTCTGAATACATGCAGGGTGAAGTACATGTAAAAAGAAAACTGATTTTTTCTATTATCCCTCTCATAGCCATATTCATAACCGTACTGATAGCCAGTTCATTATTAAGCATTAATACCGCCCACTAATAAGATAAATCAGCATCATAACAAAACTGCCTTTACTATGATGGAATATGGCTATTTATTTACTATTTGCCCATCAGTTTAATAGCTTTCAGCCTTTCCGATAACCTCTTATAGTGCATTTCTTCTTCTCTTGAAAGCTGTTCAAACAATAAACGGGTTTCCTGATCTTCAGCCATTCTGGCGAGTTCTTTGTATCTATCCCTGGCCTTAGCTTCAGAGGCTATTGCTGTTTCCAGGGCTTCTTTTATTTTCATCTTTTAACCATTCCTTTCGCAGGCATAAAACGTCATGAAAGGCCACCCTTGCAGACTTTCATTCCTCCGCTGCTTCTATCAAGATGGCAGGAACAAAAATCATAATGAAGATTTGAGTCCCTGCCTCTATATACTAAATCCTATTCATAAATCGGGTCAAACATTTCTTTGGGGGCTCCACAAACTGGACAGGTCTCCGGGGGTTCCGGCCCTTCATGAATATAACCGCAAACCCTGCATTTCCACCTGTTGGCTTTCTTCTTGCCTGTAGCGTCCCTTCCCAGGCTGGCCAGAGATGCTCCACTGCTGATTTTAGGAGCAATTATTATTTCACCGACAAGCACTCCATCTTTCATGAAACTCTTCTTGTAGAAGTCTTCCAGCGGATCATAGACCTCGGTTATCCTGGTCTCTTCCACAGGCAGATTAACGTCACCCACGGAGAACAATTCTCTGTCAAAGGCAATTAAACTGGTGGAAAGAACAGGTTGCTTGTATTCCAACCAGTCACCGGCAGCATTGGCTCCTGCTACTTTTCCCATCTCTACAGCAACCGGCCAGATACCAATCAACTTGTCTTCAATTTGAGCTGCATCACCGGCAGCATATATCCCGGACACAGCAGTACGCATTCCTGAATCCACCACTATGCCCTTATCCACCTCTATACCGGATTCTGCCGCCAGTTCAATATTGGGCCTTACTCCTGTTGATAAAAGTACCAGATCTGCTTCCAGGATCTGTCCATCGCTTAATCTTGCAGCAGTGGCTTTATCTTCACCCAGGATTTCTTCAGTACCCAGACCCAGATAGAGTTTCACACCCTGGTTCTCCATTAGTTTCTGATAACGCTGCGAGGATGATTCATCCAATTGCCGGGGCATTATTCTATCAGCAAACTCTACTACTGAAACTTCCAAACCTGAACTGAGCATCTCCCAGACCGCTTCCAGTCCCAGAACGCCTCCTCCAATTACTACAGCCTTTCTGGCTTGACTTATAGCTTTCTTTAACAGATTTGCATCGGCAAAATTTCTCAAGGTATATACGCCCTGCTTATCGACACCTTTAAAAGGCGGCACATTACTCCTGGCGCCTGTAGCCAATATCAATTTATCATAAGCCAGCTTTTCTCCATTTCCCAGACTCAGTTCCCTGTTCTTCGTATCAATAGCTGATACCCGGCAATTAGTTCTTATTTCGATGCGTTCTTCCTCATACCATGAAG
>JAHDSE010000072.1 GCA_018432955.1 Syntrophomonadaceae bacterium | reverse complement strand
TATGGTTTCCCAATAAGGTACTATCCCCAAAACCGGCCAATTCTCAGCCCGCCCCATTTCTACAATAACAGTTTTACCTTCTCCGGCTAGTTTTCCCAGTATTTCTTCAAATTTATTGAAGCTTCGCACCTCCGGTTCGACCAGGTATATCAGGCTAAACCGGGATAGGTATTTTTCACTATAATCCTCCAAATATGATGAGTAACCCTGCACGAGCCAGGGAAATGTCATAATTAATCCAGGAGAAGCACGTCCTATCGCAATTGCATTTCTCTCTTGCCGCATAAAATAAGAAGAAGGAATAGAGTTAAATAAAACAGCTTTTGTTTTATCATCCTTTATTAATTCAAATCCATTACTGATCAGGCTTTCTGTTAGCTCAGAATGAGCATGATCAAGAAAAACATAGCGAGTATTCCATTGTAAAAGGTTTTTGACAACATAATCACTATAGCCGCCAGGTATAGCAATATTATGCAATAACAGGGTGCGAAAATGAGAACTGCCTTCGGGATTCCAGCCGCTGGTTATAGACAAATTATTCAGCATTGAAAAGTAATTGGATTCACTTCCCGGCATCCACGACCAAAAGATACGTCCATTTTCAAATACTTCTTTTTGAGAGGGAAGCACTTCTATCTCAGTTTGAATTTCAGTATATGATTTGGTGTCAATCTTGTATAAATAAGGATTAATGTCAATAAATATTATCAAGATGATTGCTGCACAGATTGGAAGGCTTAATAGCCTTAAATATCCTTGATTCCAACGGGTAATTATTCTATATATAAATACTGTTACGAGTATAGCCCCAGCCAATGCACTAAATGTTAAGATTCGCCCGGGTACTAAATTGCTGCTCATGGGTATATATCGATAAAATGCCAGGTGATTGCCAAAGGATAAAAGTGTAGTTATTACAAATGCGATGAAGAGGGGAATAAATATCTTGAGCCTGTCATGCGTTTTTTGGGTTTTGAAATCATTTTTCCGGGTCAAAAAAACTGCCAGCAAAGAAACAATGAGTACAGGCAGGCTAAAGTATAGTCCGATAAACATTTGGCCTTTTACCAGAGGATTAAACCAGTTTATATCAGCAGTCCAGTTCTCAGCCGCTTCCGGAAGAAGATACGGTACTCCTGGAAGTTCCAGCTGAGTAACCCCTGGCAACCACCAGAAGGATACCAAACCAGCCCCTAATGCAACAGCCAATACCCATAAAACAATATCCCTGAAACTTATTTTGCGTAAAGCAAATACGGTGATAACAACAAAAGCTGTACTCAGGCTAATAAGAAAAGCATGCATAGCATGTGAAAGAATCAAGCCTGAACTTAAAATACATATCGCAATCCATCTTAAAGGTGTTTTCTTCTCCAAAAAAAGCAAGCTTACCAGCAGGAACCATGGAGTTAAAGCAATAATCGGCCCTTGCGCTACTGCACCATGATACAATATTAACCTGCTTAGAAAAGGTTGCAGAATATAAATTACTGCTCCCAGAATACCTGCCAGCGGCCCGATAAAACGATTACAGGTATACCATACTCCGATACCACCTATAAACAAGGAAAAAAAACATAAAAACTTAAATGTTATCATCACATCATCAAAAAGCATCTGTATCGGGACCAAAACAAAATATGCCAATGGTGGATAATACTGTACTACGGATGCTCCATTGTACCAGTATGGAAACCATGACGACCATTGCATATTCTTAAAATTGTCTGCTATGTATTTTATTTTTGTTAAATGCCCCAGACCATCTGCAGTAACCGGGTAAGTATTTGCAGGTGCACAAAGCAGCGGCCAGATTGCGTATGTAATGACAAGAGCCAATACTATCGTACTAATATAAGCTTCCCAACGGCAGCACCATTCATATAACGACCGGGGAATACTCTGTTTTTCACGCTTTTCTAGCTGTTCCATTTGCATATTGTTCACCTGAATTCATTTTAACTCTCTAGTCGATTCTCAATCCCCTGCCTAGATAACACTTCTTTTTGGGAAGAAAACAGAGTCTCACGTAATCCCGGACAGTTGACCAGAATCTCAATTTGCTGGGGCTCTGTTTGTGATCATAACGTAATACAAATGGTACTTCATTTATCTTATTGGCCAGAGTAGCAATTTTCAGCAGAATTTCTACCATAGCAGCAAAACTGCGGAACCTGAGAAAGGAATCTTCCTTCCGGGACAAGGCCTGGTTTACTATGTGGGTCCTGTAGGCCCGAAAACCCACCGTGTAATCCCGCACCCCCTTCAGAGGGAAGAACAGAGACAAGAGATTCCGGGCACCCTGGCTGTAGATCCTTCTCATAAAAGGAACACCGATCTGCTGGCCTCCTTCGGCAAATCTGGAGGCTATGGCAATATCTGCTCCTTTCAGAACAGCGGTTATCAGTTCATTAATAATATCACCTGGATGGGAAGCATCTGCATCCATGGTTACCACACAGTTGGCCCCCATCCTTATTGCCTCGGCAAACCCGGTTAAAATAGCCTGACCCAGACCCAGGTTTTGGGAATGGCTGACTACGCTAACCCTCCTGTTCTCCTGTATCCAGGCATTCACCAGGTTCAGAGTTCCATCATTGCTCCCGTCATTTACCACCACAATACGATAATCACATCCTGGCGGCATAGGAATATTTCCATCAAACATAGTACGCAACGAAGGAATGGAAAGCTCCTCATTATACATAGGCAAAACAATAACCGCAAAATACTTCACCAAACCCCAACACCTCCTTTATTTTTCTGCAAGTGAAAAAACTAAACTATAGCTCAAACTTCACATAAGCCAGAGACTACGCACTAAGGGGAATTTTTGAC
>JAHDSE010000118.1 GCA_018432955.1 Syntrophomonadaceae bacterium | reverse complement strand
ATGATTTGTTGTTAGTAATCACATTATTAACATTCGGAATTCTATTTTTTGTACAGGCTGTACTACAACATAAATTTGACAATTTACTGAAAGAGCAGTCTAAATTAAGACTGAGTGATACTAATCAGGATATGGGAACTGAGACCTTCCAGCAGGTGGCTTCAGCTTATGAGAATGATACAAATGATAATATATAAAAAGTATTCGGGGGTTGTTGTAAATGCTGATAGTTGTTGATGGGATGACGGCGGCGGGGAAGACTACTATAGTGGAATTGCTGGCGGGGCGTCTGGGGTTTGAGGTAATGCAGGAGGAGTTCCGGGATAAGTTTGATCTGCTGAATCGCTTTTCGCAGGATTCGGGAAAGTGGTGCTTTCCTATGCAGTTGAATTTTCTGATAACCCGCTATGCCCAGTTTTTAGTAGCTACGGAGGGCGGGGATTTTATCCTGGACAGGAGTATTTACAGTGATTTGATTTATGGGCAGCTTTACCGGGATATGAGCTTGTTGAGTGAGAAGCAGTTTTCTGCCTATAAGCATATGTATACCAATATGATTGAAAACCTGCCTGAACCGGATTGTATAGTATTGCTGCAGTGTCCCTTTGATGAGATTGTGAGAAGGATTGTTGCCAGGGGAAGAAGTGATGAGATTGCCCTGGGGCGGGATTACTGGCGGGGATTGTACCGGGCTTATGAAAACTTTGCTGTTTCCAAGGAAATGACGGTGAATGGGTTATTGTCGGAACGGTACAATTTTTTGGATTCAGAGGAGGATAAGGATACTGTTGTGAGGTTGGTTAGCGATATTTGCAATATGCATTATGGAGTTTCCGAGGCATGAAAATTGATAAAGGATTTTTTAGTAAGAAGACTATAGTGATTTTATTAATACTGCTCGGCTTGCTAATGCTGGGCCGTTTTTCTTTGCCCTGGCTGGGGAGGGTATTAGTGGCCGAGGATGAGCCGCAGAAGAGTGATTTGATTGTTGCCCTGATGGGCAGCGGGCCGGACCGGATGCTGGGAGCCGTGGATTTATATAATGAAGGGTATGCGGATACTATTTTGATGGTAAGGAATAATGTCAGGGGTTATAATCTGGTGCGGGATATGGGAGTCAGTATTCCCCATGATTCAGAGTTGATGAAAATGGTGGCGGTTCAGTTGGGAGTGCCGGAAGATGATGTGATTATCCTGCCGGGGGATGCTTTGAGCACGCAGGATGAGGCCAGGCATGTGCGGGATTATTTGATTGAGCATGGGGATATAGATTCCATTATAATTGTGACTTCGAAGTACCATTCAGGGCGGGCGAAGAAGATTTTTGAGAAGACTTTTGAGTCGCTGGACAATGATTTAAGGGTTTTATCGTGTCCTAGCGAGTATGATGATTTCGATGCTGATGAATGGTGGAAAAGCCGGGAGGACCTGAAGCGGGGGATACAGGAGTATATGAAACTGACTGTTTTCTGTCTGTATGAGCAGTTCCGATTTTAGGGTTATCCCTCCATAATAATTTCAGATATGGAGAAGAGACACTGATGAGATATATATTCAATGCCAAGGCGGATTTGACTAATAAAGACATTGATGAAATAATCAGTAAAATTGAAAAAACCTATCCGGAAGGGAGTGAGCTTATCATGACTTTAGCGGAAAAGCTTAGAGAGGAAGGAAGAGAGGAAGGAAGAGAAGAAGGAGAAGCAAAGGCTCTTGCGAGAACTGCGATAAAATTACTGACTAAGAAATTTGGAATTTTACCAGAGGAACTTAAGAGGGGAGTATCAAAATTAGATGTTGTAACTTTAGAAGTTATAATTGAGGATATTTTGGAATATCAAAGCCTGGAAGAAGTAAAAAAGTATATTCAGTAAATAAATCCGGGGATGCTCCCCGAGATTGCCCTGGGCAGGGATTACTGGCGAGGATTGTACCGGGCTTATGAGAGTTTTGCCGTTTCTAATGAGTTGATGGTGGATGGGCTATTGCGTATAGATTCGGAAAGGTACAATTTTTTGGATTCGGAGGAGGATAAGGATACTGTTGTGAGGCTGGTAAGCGATATTTGCAATATGAATTATGGGGTTTCCGAGGCATGAGAATTGATAAAGGATTTTTCAGCAAAAAGACTATAGTGATTTTATTGATACTGCTCGGCCTGCTAATGCTGGGCCGTTTTTCTTTGCCCGGGCTGGGGCGGGTGCTGGTGGCCGAGGATGAGCCGCGAAAGAGTGATTTGCTTGTTGTTCTGATGGGCAGTGGGCCGGATCGGATGCTGGGGGCGGTGGATTTATATGATGAAGGGTTATCCCTACATAATAATTGCAGATATGGAGAATTAAAAAACATATTGCTATAATAAAATTAAAGAAGCCAGGTGTCAGTATACCGTTGAGATCAAAACTGCATTTACCCCGTAGTCAATTAAACATCTATTTCCTTTTTTTGATGTTTTACAAATAATGTGATAATATTTCCAATAAAGGAACAAATGTTCGCAGCTGTTCTTGATTAGGAAATGGGGTGGGGGTAATGAAGGGGCATATTGACCATGACCGGCTCTTTAAGGAGCTATTGGAGACCTTTTTTGGCGAGTTTGTGGAATTATTTTTTCCCCAGATCTATGAAGCCATAGACCTGGATCATATCAAGCTTCTGCAACAGGAAATGTTTACTGATGTTACCCGTGGTGAAAAGCACCGGGTAGATATCTTGGTGGAAACCAGGCTCAAACGAGAGCCAGGCATCATTCTATTACATGTAGAAAACCAGGCCAGCGTAGAAAAAGAATTTGCCGAGCGCATGTTTATTTATTTCAGCCGGCTCTACCAGAAACATCGCTGCCGGATACTGCCTATAGCAGTATTCAGCTATTCACAAAAAAGGGATGAGCCGGATAACTTTAAACTGGAATTTCCATTCATGCCGGTACTGGATTTTAAGTTTCTAACTCTGGAGCTTAAAAAACACAAATGGCGTAACTATATTAAAAGCAATAATCCGGTGGCAGCAGCCCTGCTGAGCAGAATGGATTACCAGAAAAAAGAGCGAGTGCAGGTAAAGCTGGAGTTTTTACGCATGCTGGTTCGCATGGAACTGGACCCGGCCCGGATGACATTATTAGCCGGATTTTTTGAAACCTACCTCAGATTAAGTGATATGGAAGAAAAGCAGTTGGAAGAAGAAGTGGGGAAGATAGATAAGAAGGAGGCTACGAGAATGATGGAGATAACCACATCCTGGCAGGAGAAGGGAAGAATAGAGGGAAGAAAAGAAGGCATGGTTGAGGGGCAGACCAATATACTACTGAGACAGTTGAAAAAGAAGTTTAATAATATACCTTTTGAAATGGAAAAGCAGCTAAGGTCTCTGCCTGCGGAAAAGCTGCAAGAACTGGCGGAAGCAATATTTGAGCTGGAGACGCTTGAAGATCTAAAAAATTATTTGAAGTAGGGGAACACAGACAGCTTGATGCCCTGGTCAGATACTCTGCCTGAAGAGTGCAGAATGCCTCGTCAATAAAATAATAGTACCTCGGGTATTCCCCAAGGGGTACTACCCCTTCCGGGGAATACTGATGTAAGCTGACGCTTACTATTAAGGTTGCTGATGTTCGCTTCGCTGATGCTCAGAATGATTTCTATTATGCAAAAGTCTCAGATAAAAAGCAGACTAAAAGGAAGGTGATTAAGTATGATTAGTAAAGAAGCTTTATTGAAGAAAATTGAATCATTGCCCCCTAATATACTACAGGAAATAGCTATTTATATAGAATATATAGAATTTAAAAAGAACCGAATAAAACAAGATCAAGTTATTGATGATATCACTCTAGCAAGTGAAAAAATTTTGGCAAAGGATTGGCTGAAACCTGAGGAGGATCAAACATGGGCAGATTTATAAAGGGAGATGTAGTTGTGGTGCCGTTCCCCTTTTCTGATTTATCTAATTCTAAAAAGAGACCTGCCCTGGTTGTTGCTGATATTGAAGGAAATGATCTGATTCTTGTTCAAATTACCAGTCAGAATAATTATGATAATTATACAATAAAAGTTCTGGAAACTGATTTTGCAAAAGGTTCATTGAAAAAAACGAGCAATGTTAGACCTAATAAAATTTTTACAGCAGATGAGCAATTAATATTGTATAAAGTTGGACATTTGACTGGAGACAAGATTAAGGAGATTAGCTCAAGTATTATTAATATTTTTTCTGATTAATTTTATGGGACAGAAAACGATAAGGGGAGAACAGGTTTTGTGTTTATATCCAGGAATGTTTAACATTAGTGGAAGCCCTCACGGATAGCGATTATTATTTCCTGCTGGTGGTGTTTGAAGAAGCTCTATGAAAAGGGCAAATACGAAAAATTTGTAAAGGAGGAAATTTATATGTCTTCGATTCTATATAAGGAGCCTTATGAGAAGGGCTTAGAAGAAGGCGGGAAAAAAGAGAAGGCAAATATACTAATCAAATTTTTGGGCAAACGATTTGGCGTTTTACCGGCGGAACTGAAGAAAAGAATTGAGGAAACAGACATCGATAAAATTGACATAATGCTTGATGAAGTCTTGGATTACGAGAGCCTGGAAAAAGTAAAAAAGTATATTCAGTAAATAAGTCTGGGGATGGTTCCCGAGATTGCCATGGGCAGGGATTACTGGCGGGGATTGTACCGGGCTTATGAGAGCTTTGCTGTTTCCAATGAGCTGAAGGTGGATGGGTTATTGCGTATAGATTCGGAACGGTACAATTTTTTGGATTCAGAGGAGGATAAGGATACTGTTGTGAGGCTGGTCGGAGATATTTGTAATATGAGGTATGGGGTTTCCGAGGCATGAGAAATGACAGAGTTTTTTTTAGTAAGAAGATTATAGTGATTTTATTGATACTGCTCGGCTTGCTAATGCTGGGCCGTTTTTCTTTGCCCTGGCTGGGGAGGGTGCTTGTGGCCGGGGATGAGCCGCGGCAGAGTGATTTGCTTGTTGTCCTGATGGGCAGCGGGCCGGACCGGATGCTGGGGGCGGTGGATTTATATGATGAAGGGTATGCGGAGAGTATCCTGATGGTAAGGAATAATGTCCGGGGTTATGATATTGCGATGGAAAAAGGAGCTGATATTCCTCATAATTCAGAAGTAATAAAAATGGTTGCGGTTCAGCTGGGAGTGCCGGAAGATGAGGTGATTATCCTGCCGGGGGATGCTTTGAGTACGCAGGATGAGGCCCGGCATGTGCGGGATTATTTGGTTGAGCATGGGGATATTGATTCCATTATTATTGTGACTTCGAAGTACCATTCAGGGCGGGCGAAGAAGATTTTTGAGAAGACTTTTGAGTCCCTAAACCGTGATCTGAGGGTATTGTCGTGTCCCAGCGAGTATGATGATTTCGATGCTGATGAATGGTGGAAAAGCCGGGAGGACCTGAAGCGGGGGATAGAGGAGTATATGAAACTGACTGTTTTCTGTCTGTATGAGCAGTTTAAATTATAAAGGAAAACAGTAAGAGTCCATAGCAGCGATGAATTTGAACATGTGTAGGACGCGACATCGCACATGCTTTACGATATTGTAATTTGGCTTACTATTGCGTATAATGGTAATACAATATAACGAGGAGGTATTACTATGTTTGGTGTGGTTGAAGAAGTAAAAGTGGGTGTCAAAAGTCAAGTAGTAATTCCAGCTCGAATCCGTGAAGATGCCCAGGTAAGACCTGGAGATATTTTAATCATGACCAGCGACAGAAATGGTCGCATATCTATTATGAAAAAACCGGATAATTGGGCATCAGCTGCTTATGGGTGTTGCAAAGATGCCTGGGGGGATAAACCGCTGGAGTATTTGCAGAAGGAACGGGAAACTGGATGGGAATAGAAAGCTTTCTTCAAAATAAGAAATGTGTAGCTTTAGATACAAATGTCTTTATTGCTTTGTTTTCCAGGGAAGTTTTAGGTAAAAAAGTAGTTTCTTTAATTGATGCTGCTGCCAATCAAGGAAAATTGGAACTTATAGCGTCTGTCCTGGCGTTTGCGGAATGTGCTGTTAAGCCATACCGGGAGGGAAACTGGATGGCATTAGATCAAATTAAGCTTATGTTTCAAATGCCTCATTTAAATGTGTACCCGGTTGATGATCGGATAGCCGAGGAGGCTGCTCGAATCAGAGCAGTTTATAACTTTAAAATGCCGGATGCCATCCACCTTGCGACGGCAATTACTCAACAGGCAGATATATTTTTGACCAATGATTATCAACTTGTTACCACTAAAGAAATACCGGTGATTAAATTGGAAGATTTATAGGACATTGATAGGTCGGGGACAATCCCCCGGACTTATGATTTACGACAAGCGGTTAAAGCCGGCTTGCAGCAGGGGATGTATGATTATCCAATAATTCTGCTCCGAACGGGAAGGGGCGGATTCAATGCGGCGCCACAAGTTTCCTCCGCAGTCCACGAAGGAGGGCAATATTTTGCTCTGGCTTTCTGGGCCGGAAACTGGCTCACAAAAGCCGGAATGGTGGCTCAGTGGTCAGGTGGCTGTTATGTTAAGAATGCGGTTATTTTACAAATATTGACAAACACAAACGGCAAATGCTATAGTTTTACATATTAGATATATTTTACAAAAAACTGAAGGGGAAGTGATTGCAAAATAATTAGGAGGAGAATCTCATGAAATTAATCAGAGTGGAAGACCTGCGGGATAGTGTAATTGCTTTGCGTCCGGTTTATTTTGAGGGTGGGAATTCTACGGAGATTTTTGTGGATAGTGCTGAGGTTTTTCTGGATAAGCGAATCATTTCTTCGGTAATACGGGCTCTGGCACGTTCTTATGCTATGGATCTTACGGCACAGAGGAAATTGTTGAAGGAGAGATTGAGCCGCAAGGCGGTCTTGCCGTTTTATCTGGATGAGAAGCGGGTGTTTGTACCGCTGAAAATGCGTACAGGTTTAACTCCCAGAGATAGTATTTATGGTTATCTTGATGTGCTATATATGGATGAGATAATAGCTTTAGAAAAAAAGACCTGTGAGGTAAAGCTGGTAAATAATGTTGTCTTGACTGTTCTAAGCAGCAGGAATACTATTGTACAGAGTGAGCATTTAGGGCGTGAGGTGCTGGCTCTGCTGCGGGATGGTCAGGATGATAGCAGTGATGAAACCCGGATTATTGAGTCGGTAAGGAGCGTTTTGCGGACGCTGGGGGATATGGCCAGGCAGATAGCTCGGATTGAAGAAAAGCTTTAATCTTGCGGGGGGCGGTTCTTTTAACACTAAAAGAACTGCTCCGTGTTTCGTCGAGGGAAAGGTGCAGCCCTCTATTTTTATGGGAAAAATATACAAATAATTTACGTCAGGGGTTTCCTTGAGGTATAATTATTATATGAGAGTTTTGCATAATTCAGCGAACAATCGTAAGATCCTTTGGCTCTGCCTCAGGATGAAAGGATAAAAATAAGCAGGAGGGAATGCTAGCCGGGTGTACAGGAAGGTCTGCTGCAAACAGGCCGTACAGGGGAAGGTTTGTATGAGGTTTTACATAAAAGGAGAGGAAAAATATGGAAAGCATTGAAGCGAAACGCCTGGAAGAAAAGATGTTGCCAGGCTTGACGACTAAGGCTGAAAAGAACAGCTTTATAGATCCGGAATTATACAGCAAATTTATGGTTAAACGCGGATTGCGTGATATTGATGGCTGGGGTGTTCTGGTGGGTTTGACGGAGATTGGCGAGGTGCATGCCTATATTACTGATGAAAATGAGATAGTTCCGGTTCCCGGACGCTTGATATACAGGGGAATAGATATTAATGATATCGTAAACGGTTTTGTCAGCGAAAAGCGTTTTGGCTTTGAGGAAACCTGTTATCTGCTGCTGTTTGGGAATTTGCCCCGGCGTGAGGAACTGCAAGATTTTAAAAAGCTCTTGGGCACTTATCAAAGCCTGCCGGATCATTTTGTTAATGATATGATACTCAAAGCTCCCAGCAAAGACATGATGATAGTTCTGTCCCGGAGTGTGCTGGCACTTTACAGTTTCGATGATCGGGCTGATGATAATTCTATAGAAAATGTGCTCAGACAGTGTTTGCAATTGATAGCATGCTTTCCCGGTCTGGCAGTATATGGATATCAGGCGTTTTCCCATTATCACGGTAACAAGAGCCTTTTTATCCACAGTCCGCGCCCGGACCTGAGCATTGCGGAGAATGTTCTGCATATGCTGCGGCCAAACAGTGAGTATACGGACTTGGAAGCCACTTTGTTGGATCTTGCTCTGGTGCTTCATGCTGAACATGGAGGGGGAAATAATTCGTCTTTTGTAACCCATGTAACAACTTCGTCAGGAACCGATACTTATTCGGTAATAGCTGCCGCTTTGGGCTCATTAAAAGGTCCCCGCCATGGCGGTGCCAATTATAAGGTAGTGCAGATGATGGCTGATATAAAGAAGCAGGTTAAGAACTGGGATGATGAAGAAGAAATAGAGGCTTATCTCTGTAAAATTTTGAATAAGGAAGCTTTCGATAAAAGCGGCAAAATTTACGGCATAGGCCATGCAGTCTATTCCATATCAGATCCCCGGGCAGTTATACTTAAATGTCAGGCAGCCCTACTGGCCAGGGAAAAGGGCCTGGAGGATGAATTCCATCTCTATGAGAGAGTTGAAAAACTGGCACCGAAGACCATAGAGAAAGTCCGCCCGATTTATAAAGGAGTAAGTGCCAATGTAGATTTTTACTCAGGATTTGTATACAGTATGCTGGAGATTCCCCCGGAATTATACACGCCGATATTTGCTATCGCCAGGATTGCGGGTTGGAGTGCACATCGCATCGAGGAAATCGTAAATGAGGGGAAAATTATAAGACCGGCATATAAAAGTATAGCCAGACGTGCAGAATATGTTGCTCTGGATAATCGCTAGTTTTTTGATTGCTTGCCGGAATAGGAGGACAGGCCGGGGTGCCCCCTCCACCTGTCACCCGGTGCTCCCCCCTGCATGGGAAATGAAAAAAAGAGGGTTTTCACCCTCTCGGAATTTCACCTTTTTACTCACTCTGATAGCTTATTTTCTTACTGAATAGTCACTTTTACGGTTTTTACTCCCCAGCTCAATGCCTGCTGGTGGCTGTCAAAGCACAGATCCAGCCGCATGCCCTTGATGGCATTGCCCTGGTCGGCGGCGATACCGCTGCCATAACCTTCCACATAGAGCCTGGTGCCCATGGGAATTACGTTGGGATCTACTGCTATTATGCCTCTGCCCAGGGGATAACCCAGATATGAGGGTTGTCCGGCATAAGGGTAATTGCATTTGGCACAGGGGCAGTATCCGGTGGCTACCATGGTCATTGTTCTCGATCCCCTGGAGACTTCAGCAGATCTGGAGTCTAATCCCAGAGCCTGTCTGGTCTGCGGGCCAACGATTCCGTCGACCGTTATTTTAGCATTTTTCTGAAAGTTTATAAGAGCATTATATGTTTTGGGACCAAGTATACCATCAGTACTTCCACACCAGTAACCGCGGTTGTTTAATGCCTGCTGCACCTCTACCACCGCATCACCTCTGGAGCCCCAGTAAAGATTAGGCTCTGCAGCACTTGATTCTGCAGTGTTGATAAACAGTGTTCCTGCCAGAATAATAAATGAAAATATGATTAATGAAATAATTGTTTGCTTGTTTTTGCTTAGCATATGAACCTCCTTTCCTTTCTTTGTGCAAATGCCTGTAGATTTCTTTTTTGCTAATCAGAATGAAACAGAGCATTTAATGCCAGTTGTACCATTTAAATAGATAAAGACCAGGCAAATATCACTTCAGGTACAAGCTATATCTTAAGTAGAAAAGAGGAAATAAACAAATGCCTTATAAAGCCTGTATAAACGACAGGCTAATATCCATAAAAATTGTTCAATTAATAATAAATATTGCTTAGATATCCTGTGGGAGAGAAGATGATGGGATAACGCGGTATAAGAGGAATAATCGGCCATGCAAAGGGGGATACTGCTTTTTGCCTGGCAATTCAGTCTTCAATTAATTTCAGGCTTTTAAAATAGCGGGCAGACAAGTTTTGATACAGTTTGGTGCCCCTGTGGTTATATTCGAGAAGTTCGTCTTCCAAATCCTTGATTACCCTGGCAGGGTTTCCCATAGCCAGTTTCCTCTGGGGAATATCTTTGCCGGGGGGCAGGACACTTCCTGCTGCCAGGAGGCTCTGGGGACCGATTTCACAGCGGGTGGATACTATGGAGCCCATACCGATAGTTACTTCCTGTTTAATGAGGCAGGGACCGTGGACAATGGCTCCATGACCTATCAGGACATTATCCTCTATTATAGCGATAGTATCCGGCTCAGCATGTATAACGCAGTTTTCTTCAACGGCACAGCCGTTACCTATGACGATTTTGCCGTAGTCAGCGCGAATCACTGCACCGGCTCCTATAAAACAATTTTCTTTGATTTCAACTTCACCGATAAGGACTGCCTGGGGGTGAATATGACTGGAACTGGCGATTATGGGACGTTTACCCTCGAATTCATAAAGCGGCAAAACCAAGACCTCCTGATTATTGTTGAAATAGTAATTCCTTAACTCCTAATTATTTTAACCCTCTTGCTCTTTATTTTCAATAAATCCCTGGAGAGTGATTCATTTTATGCGTTAGCCTGCCCTTCCATATCCGCAGGATGCAGCACTTCTCCCGCACCCCACACTCCCTGCCCAGCCACATTTTCACCCATCACCCCTCATTTTTCACCCTATAAGGTTTTGAAATCAGGAGGTTTACGGGTATAATTAGCTTAAATAGCTAAAATGGGTTTAAGGGTGTTGGTTATTACTGGAGATTATAAAAAGCGAAAAGCCTTAGACAGGTATCTAAGGCTCAGAACATTGCTCTGACTACTTATTTCACAGGCTAAGGCTTGGACTGTTTTTTTAAAAAAATTTATATGGCTCTCTGGACTTTTCCTGAACGCAAACAACGGGTGCAGACATAGACTCTCCTGGGAGTTCCGTCAACTAATATTTTTACCCGCTGGACGTTGGGTTTCCATTGGCGGTTGGTTCTGATATGGGAATGGCTGTATTTTTTGCCGAAACCTATGCCCTTCCCGCAAATTTCACATTTGGCCACATTTTTGCCCCCTCTCTTTCACAATGCACTTAAACATTGTACCAGAAGCACCAGTAAAGGGCAAGAAGCAGGAATAAAAATTGGGATGTAGAATTATCATTATATAAGGTAGTTTACCCGGAAGGATTCAGCAAGTATATAGATTATGCTGTTTATTAAAAGTATATAAAAGAACTGGCACTTAGTAGTATTAGAGATAATATTCACCCCGGATGCAGTTTTCCAGGGAAAACTATATTTTAGGAGGGAATTCGTATGTACGAAGTTAAAACAACTGAACTGGGAAGAATTAGTATCGACCTGGAGGTAGTAGAGACTATAGCCGGGCTGGCAGCCATGGATTGTTATGGCCTGGTTGGTATGGTGGCTCAGGACGTAAAATCTGGCTTGAACAGTATTTTAGGGCGGGAGTCTATTCGTAAAGGGGTAAAGGTCAATTATTCTGAGGATGGATTTGTGATTGATGTCTATGTTATAGTTGGCTATGGTACCAAGATTAGTGAAGTAGCACATAATGTCATGCAGAAAGTTACTTATGTTCTGGAAAAGGATGCCGGCCTGAATGTGGCTGCAGTAAATGTTAATGTCAAGGGAGTTAAGGTTTTAAGATAAATACACAGGGGAGGATAAACAGCTTGAGTTTGTTGCTAAGTATTGATGGAAAAGAATTTGTAAGGAGTGTTAAGGCAGGTTGTATTAAACTTGAACACAATAGGGAT
Source organism: Syntrophomonadaceae bacterium (assembly GCA_018432955.1). GTDB lineage: Bacteria > Bacillota > Syntrophomonadia > Syntrophomonadales > Syntrophomonadaceae > SV3-B162. The sequence goes on along the minus strand of JAHDSE010000118.1, from coordinate 5,949 downwards.
GCCGTTGATATGCTCAATGTTTTCCCGGTGCCGGATGGAGATACCGGAACCAATATGTATCTGACTCTTCTGGCTGCGGTAAAAGAGGGAGAAAAACATTATGACAAAGGTCTGGGAAAGGCTGCCAAAGCGGTTTCCATGGGCTCATTGATGGGAGCCCGGGGAAATTCCGGAGTTATATTGTCACAGGTTTTTCGAGGTGTTTCCCGGGTTCTGGACGGAAAAACCAAGGCTGATGCTCTGGATCTGGCTCTGGCTTTGAAGTCAGGTGCTGACACGGCCTATGAAGCAGTAATGAAGCCGGTTGAGGGAACTATTCTTACGGTTGTCAGGGAAATTGCCCTGGCCTGTGAAATGGAAGCCCAGAAGGATGAGGATATTGTGGCGACACTTATGAAGGGTATGCAGGCCGGGCAGGAATGCCTGAAAAAGACTCCATCGATGTTGCCCATATTGAAAGAAGCTGGTGTTGTTGATGCCGGGGGACAGGGCTTCTTGTATTTCCTGGAAGGTTTTCTTGAAGGACTGGCCCGTGATAATGAGATTAAGCTGGAAAGCTACCGTGAAAAAATGCTGCCGGAGAAAACCGATGTTTCCCGAGAGATGATAGATCTGGAGTTTCAATACTGTACAGAGCTTCTCCTAAAAGGGGAAAACCTTGATGTGGGTGAAATCAGAGAGCACCTGGCTCCGCTGGGGGATTCCATGATAGTAGTGGGCAGCGAGGAACTGGTTAAAGTGCATATACATGTAAACCATCCTGGCAAAGTGCTGGAGAGCTGTCTGCAATGGGGAAGTCTGAGCGATATTAAGATAAACAATATGCTGGAAGAGGTACATGAGCATCTGAATGATTGGGAAAGCGAGGAAGAGATGCTTCCAGCAGTTCCCGGGATAGGGCTGGTTGCTGTAGGCAGTGGTGACGGGGTAACAGAGATATTAAAGAGTCTGGGAGTTAATGTTGTGGTGCAGGGAGGACAGACTATGAACCCCAGCACCGAGGATTTGCTGAATGCATGTAATGAGATAAATGCTGAATCCCTTATCATTTTGCCTAATAACAGCAACATTATTATGGCTGCCCGGCAGGTGGGGCATTTGTCTGAACGCCGGATAGAGGTGGTGGCTACCCGCTCAGTTATGCAGGCGGTAACTGCTTTGATAGCCTTTGATCCCGAAGGGGATATCGAAGAGGTTTGCCAGGCAATGAATGATGAGATGCAAGAGGTTAAATATGCTGAGGTTACTTATGCCGTAAGGGATACTTCTATGAATGGTTTTCAAATCAGGGAAGGAGATATCATAGGCCTTATTGGAGACCAGATAGCAGTTAAGGCTAATGATTCCTCTGAGGCAGTGGAAAAATTGCTGGAAAAGATGGTAGATGAAGATAGTGAACTGCTGACTTTCTTCTATGGGGAGGATGTTTCTGAAGAGCAGGCCCAGGATTTGAGGGAGAAAATAGTGGGGATTTATCCTGATTATGAGATCGAAGTCCATTATGGCGGTCAGCCCCATTACAGTTACCTGCTTTCGGTGGAATAATGCAAGCTGAGTACGGAGGTGTGGGAATTTAAGGTGAGATATTTCGTCTGCACCTTGGTTGTCGCACCTTTTCTATATTCAGGGGGAATTCTATGGACAGACTTTTTAATAAGGTCCAGTTTTTAAAGGGAGTCGGACCCAGGAGAAGCAATAACCTTGGGCGCCTGGGTGCGGAAACGATTTTTGACCTGTTCTGGAATGTGCCCCGTGCTTATTTTAACCGGGATAATTGCAAGAAAATCGCTGAGCTGCAGATAGGCGAAAATGCCAGCATACGGGGGCTGGTGAAGGGAACGCGGCTGAGCCGCAGCCGGAACGGGATGCATATTTTCAAGGTTGTCCTGGAAGATTCCAGTGGTATTATTTCAGCAGTCTGGTTTAACCAGCCTTTTCTCTCAGGTATTATCAAAACTGGACAGGAGCTTTTTTTGAGCGGGCGGCTGAGAGATTCTTACCGGATAGCAGAACTTAATGTCAGCGAATATGAGATTATTGAAAATGAAGATCAAAATGCTGAAATAGTGCCGGTTTATGCTCTCAGCGAGGGACTCAGCCAGAAGTTTATGCGGGCTGTGATGCTGCAGGTAATCCAGGATTACTTGCCATATTATCCGGAAATATTAGCAAAAAACATCCGGGAAGAATATGGTCTCTGTGATATTGCTTTTGCTTTCAGCAATATCCATTTTCCAGAAGGAGGAGAAGCTTATTTAAAGGCCAGAAAGAGATTGGCTCTGGAAGAGTTGTTGTTGTTCCAGATAAGTCTGCGCAACGAAGAAAAGCTTGCCGGGGATTATGTAATTCACCGGGTAAAAAGCGATTTACTAAAAGATTTGCAAAATATGCTTCCTTTTGAACTGACTGATGCCCAGAGACGGGTTTTGCAAGAGATATACCGGGATATGGAAGCTCCATACAATATGAATCGTTTGCTGCAAGGTGATGTCGGCTCAGGGAAAACAGTGGTAGCAGCCATGGCTATGGCACGTGCAGTAGCCAGTGGCTTTCAGGCCGGTATCATGGCTCCTACAGAGATACTGGCCGAGCAGCATTACCTGGCTATGCAGAGCTTATTTTCCGGTAGTGGGGTGGTCATTGCCCGTTTAACCGGAGGGACTCCTGCTGCTGAAAGGCGAATGATAACCCAAGCCCTGGCAAGAGGGGAAATAGACCTCATTGTAGGGACTCATGCCCTGATACAGGATGAGCTGCTTTTTAAGGATCTCGGTCTGGTAGTAATAGATGAGCAGCATCGCTTTGGGGTGAAACAGAGGGCATTGCTGGCTGCCAAAGGCAAGGCTCCCGATGTGCTGGTAATGACTGCAACTCCTATTCCCAGGACGCTGGCTCTGACTGTTTACGGAGAACTCGAAATTTCGGTGATAGATGAACTGCCTCCGGGTCGCAAGATGGTTAAAACCAGGTTTACCAGGCCTTCGGCGAAAAACAAACTATATAGTTTCATGCGGCGGGAATTAGAAAAAGGCAGTCAGGTTTATGTGGTCTGTCCCCTGGTAGAAGAATCGGAAAAACAAGATTTGCAGGCAGCTGTCAGTCTTTACGAAGAACTTAAATCCGGGATATTCCCCGGTTTTGTTGTGGGATTGCTGCATGGCCGGATGAAGTCAAAAGATAAGGAAATACTGATGAAGGAGTTTAAAGAGGGAAGAATACAGTTACTGGTTTCCACTACGGTTATTGAGGTGGGGATGGATGTTCCCAATGCTTCTGTAATGATTATTGAACATGCTGACCGTTTTGGTTTATCACAACTGCATCAGCTTCGGGGCAGGGTAGGGCGGGGAACACGTCAGTCTTACTGCATAATGGTGGCTGAGCCCAAAACGGAAGAAGCCCTTAAGAGGTTAAAGGCCATGGAAAACTCCAATGATGGTTTTGAGCTGGCACAGATGGATCTTTTGATAAGAGGACCCGGTGATTTCTGGGGAGTCAAACAGCATGGACTAAAAGAATTGAAGGTGGCCAATCTGGCCAAAGACCAAAAGCTTATTGAATTGAGTCGGGAACTGGCGAAAAAGCTTAATACCCAGGACATGGAATTCTGCGAGCTCTATATTGAAAAAAAATTCAAGAAAACCGAAGACATAGCCCCTAATTAATTTCGAATTTATGTAGAGAAGCCAGGCTTCTCTTTTATTTTATGTATTTGAGAGTTTTGCATAATACGAAAATTGATCGATGTCATTCTGGGCGTTAGCGAAGAATCTATAATACAACTTGGAGGTAAATGCCGATTTTTCGATGTTTGCGCTGAGATCCTTCACTTCTTTCAGGATGACATCAACGTCAAAAACCTAATGATGTAAAACTCTCATTTTGTGTTTTGGGATGCCTTAGTTAAAAATTGTCAAAATAATTTTATTGAAATAAATCTATCATAATACTGCAGACAAAAAAATTGCGAGCAGTATTTTTTTATATTTTAGACATTTTAAGTCTAACGTCTCACGTTTCACGTCTAGCATCTAGCATCTAGCGCACGAGGAGGTGAACAGGGAATGACAGATGTAGATAAGAAGAGAGTAGATAAAGAGCTGGAGAAAATCAAGTTCGAGGTTGCTCAGGAAATGGGTATTGTCGATACAAAAAAGCAGGGGAAAAAGCAGAAAAAATTTAAAAAGTCTTGAAAATACTTCTAGCATATAAGTCTAATCTGAGGAAACAATAAGACTACACAAAACAAAGGAGGTGAATCTAAATGGCATATAATAAGATTCTGGTTCCTCAAGCAAAAAATGCAATGGATAAGTTCAAGTATGAAGCTGCTCAGGAAGTAGGAGTAGATCTGAAGCAAGGTTACAACGGCGACTTGACCGCTCGCCAGGCAGGCAGTATCGGTGGGCAGATGGTTAAGAAGATGATTTATGACTATCAGCAGAAGCAGGCTGATGGACAGGGTCAAATGTATCAGGATCTGAACCAGATAAAACAGCAAAACCAGCAGAGCATGAAATAATATAAGCGGATAACTTAATCATACTAATAAAGAACAAGCGGATTTAATTATATCCGCTTGTTTTCATTATTAATTGAAGATTTGGCATAATCAGTTATGAATTGTGCGAAAAGCCTCAATTGGCATAGAGCTCCAGTTGTTCCTGAGATATGCCGGGGAACAATGACCTGGCAATTCCCATAGACATTATTCGGGCACTGTTTTCGATAATATCATCTATTTCTTTGGGAGTAACCGCCAGGCTGCCACCAAAATAGGATAGGATATCCTTGATGGAGTTTAGCGATTTCAAATCATTGTACATCATACCCGTATCCAGACAATATTTTTTTATGGCCTGCTGGGCTATAATGCTGGCATTGACAATAGTAGGACAGCCGACAGCTATTACCGGTATTCCCAGAGTCTCCATATTCAAAGCATGGCGCATATTTCCGATCCCTCCGCCTGGCTGAATACCGGTATTGGACATCTGTATGCTGTTTCCTATGCGGTCGACATTTTGGGCAGCCAAAGCATCAACTACCACAAGGAGGGCAGGCTGGACATTGTTTACTATGCCTTTTATTACTTCCTGGGTTTCCAGACCGGTTATTCCAAGTACTCCAGGAGCGATGGCGCATACGGGACGCATACCTTCTACCAGGGCTTCAGGTGCGTAATGGTGATAATGGCGGGTTATAGGGCTGTATTGAATGAATTTTGGTCCCAGGGAATCAGCGGTAGCGCGCCAGTTTCCCAGGCCTACCAGGAGGACGGTATCTCCTGCTCGCAGATATTGTTCGCTAAGGATTTTCATGCTTTTTTCCATAGCCTGAATAATGTCTTCCTTTACATAAGGGTCGTTTATTTTCAAGGGAGGGGATTCTATAGTGACATAAATACCGGGAGGACGGCCCATGGCTTTGGAGCCGGTATCATCTTTAATAGTGATGGTATGGATTTTGATATTTTCCATTTCTTCGATTTCTTCTTCAACACCGGGGATTTCCCGGGTGCCGCTGCCCCTTACCAGGTCCCTGGCTTCTACCGCCAGATCAACATTTAAATTGAATTCTCTTATTATACTTTCCATTATATTACCTCCTCCTATATATTATCAGTAGCTGACACCGAAAATATGCCTTTTATTAGAAGAAAATTGTTGATAGGGTAAGGGGTCAGGGGCGAGGAGTGAGGAATAGTTTGGAGTTAGGGATTAAATTTTACAGATAGAACATCACCCCTTAGTCCTTACTCTTTACCCCTTTACTATTAATCTTGCACAAAGTAAAATGGCGGCTTTGAAGCCGCCATTTTGGGGAGAGGAGAATTTTGTAAAGTTGTTGGGGAGGGTTTGTTTACCAGATCTTCTATCCGGTTACTAATATGATTGCCTCTTATCAGCTCTTATATACAATATTTTTAAAAAATTTTTTAAAGGAGGT
>JAHDSE010000060.1 GCA_018432955.1 Syntrophomonadaceae bacterium | reverse complement strand
TTTTTTTCTGTACTTGGCCGTGTGAACGGCTATAACAGTAAAGAAGATACATACGCCTACAAGTGAAAGCAAGGAACCGTTAGCAAAATTATATTGCTGCATAAACAGACCAGCAAACCAAAGTATAGTTCCTCCAATTAGAAGGGAGACTATGGGAGTGTTATCTTTAATATCTGACCAATTGCTCTTTAAATAATAAAACAAAGCCAGAAAAGGCAACAGGAGCACAAGTATTTGCCATAACATTTCGAATCGTCCTTTCTTAACAGTTTCCTATAGCGGAATGTAGTCAACAAAATATATACCAAGGATTATTATAACAGTAAACAGGATAAGCAGAAAAACCATCAGGGGCTTTTGCTTAAGGATTGGCCAGTTGATTTTAAAAAAAGACAGCAGAAAGACAGCTATAAGGAACGGAGCAATTTTAAAAAACATCAGGTCCTCCTTGAATCAAGGCTTTTTTTATCATATCAAAGTGGACTAATTTATAAAAGACCGTGCTGCCAAAAATACAGGTGCGGTTATTATTATATTGATATTTTCGGGATTTACTTAATATTGTGTTAAGGTATTTGGGGATAAGAAACCGTGCAATTACCTATATAAGGATAAAATTAATTCCACTACAAAAAGGCATAAATATACATTTGATTGCATAATCAGAGTTAGATCAACGCAATTTAGGGCGAGTTACGCGAATTTGAAAAGCTTTACAATAAAGAGAAATACGGAGTATTTACACCAAAATTCAAAATTATAATACGATCTCTTTTGACTACGTATTCACTAATATGCGATTAAATAGTGGGGGGGCAGTAGAATCATAATTGAATAGCTCAAATTTATTCGTTATAATTTATGCGTGTATTAGACTGTTCTGGAGGGTAATTAATTGCATAAAAGGATTAGAAATTTTAGTATCATCGCTCATATAGATCATGGCAAGTCTACTCTGGCAGATCGCCTGTTGCAGATAACTGGTGCTTTAAGTGAAAGAGAAATGAGAGAACAGTTTCTCGACAAGATGGATCTGGAAAGAGAAAAGGGAATTACCATAAAACTACAACCGGTAAGACTGAAGTACAGCAGTAAGGATGGGCAGGAGTACATTCTGAATCTCATTGATACTCCTGGGCATGTAGATTTCTCCTATGAAGTATCCCGAAGCCTGGCTGCCTGTGAAGGCGCTTTGCTGGTAGTGGACGCTTCTCAGGGCATTGAGGCCCAGACTCTGGCAAATGTTTACATGGCTATGGAACTTAATCTGGAAATAATTGGTGTGGTTAATAAAATAGACTTACCTGGTGCAGAGCCGGAGCTGGTAAAGCAGGAGATGGAGGATGTGCTGGGGATTGACAGGGATGAAATAATCCTTATATCGGCCAAAACAGGTGCCGGTGTGGAGGATGTGCTGGAAGCCCTGGCCAGGCAAATACCCGCTCCCGATAATAAAGAAGACGATCCCTTGCAGGCTTTGATATTCGATTCCTATTTCGATTCATATAAGGGAGCTATTTCTTATATAAGGCTGGTATCAGGCCGCTTGCAAAAGGGAGATATCATACGCATAATGTCCACCAATAAAGAGTTTGAAGTTATGGAAATCGGGGTGCTTTCCCCTTACATGACCGAAGTACAGAGCCTTTCCGCAGGTGAAGTCGGCTATATGGCAGCGGGAATAAAGAATGTCAATGATACCCGGGTCGGGGATACGATTACTGGAGCACAGCGGCCTGCTCAGAAAGCCTTACCGGGATATCAGGAAGTCAAGCCTATGGTTTACTGTGGCTTGTATCCGCTGGAAAACAATGATTTTGAAAAACTGCGTGAAGCCCTGGATAGATTAAAACTGAATGATGCCTCCCTTTTCTATGAACCGGAAAGTTCAGATGCCCTGGGTTTTGGTTTCCGTTGCGGGTTTCTGGGGCTTTTGCATCTGGAGATAATCAAAGAAAGGCTGGAAAGAGAATATGACCTGGGCCTCCTGGCTACAGCTCCAAGTGTAGTCTACAAGGTTATTTTAACAGACTCCAGCGAGATGTATGTACAGAATCCCACCCGCTGGCCTGAGCCGCAGAAAATCGAGCAGGTAATGGAGCCCTATGTAAAGGCTACTATTATGGTTCCTCATGATTATGTCGGGGCTATTATGGAGTTGTGCCAGGAAAAAAGGGGAAATTATCTTACCATGGAATACCTGTCTCCGCAGAGGGTCATGCTGACCTATAAATTGCCCTTATCCGAAATACTCTACGATTTTTTTGATGCCCTCAAATCTCGTACCCGTGGATATGCTTCACTGGATTATGAAATCAGCGGTTATGAAACAGCTGATCTGATAAAACTGGATATAATGCTGAATGGTGAGATAGTCGATGCCCTGAGTTTTATCGCTCACAAAGACAAGGCCTACTACCGGGCTCGGGCTATAGTAACGAAGTTAAGAAAAATCATTCCCCGTCAGATGTATGAGGTTGCCATTCAGGCTGCCATAGGCAATCGGGTTATAGCCCGGGAGAGTGTCAAAGCTATGCGCAAAGATGTTCTGGCCAAATGCTATGGCGGAGATATTACCCGCAAGAAAAAACTTCTGGAAAAACAAAAAGAAGGAAAGAAAAAAATGAAACAAATAGGGCAGGTAGAGGTGCCCAAGGATGCCTTTATGACTGTGCTGGATATAGATAAAGACTAAAGCTGAATGATTAATTATTAAGGAGTGAATGCTCTTTGTCAGGACAGTCTCTTTTGAACAATGCAAGCTCTGAAAGGAAAAAACTAATGCGGAATTATTCCACGGGCATCTATATTCACATTCCTTTTTGCATCAGAAAATGCAATTACTGTGATTTTTTTTCTGTGCCTCTGCCCGCAAAAGAATACCTGCAACGCTATACCAACGCCCTTGTAGCTGAGATTTCTCAAAGGGCTCATGAAGGTGCCGGGAAGAAAATAGAATCGGTATACTTTGGCGGGGGGACCCCTTCTTTGCTTAGCACAGAACAGCTTGAGACCATAATCCGGGCACTTGACGACAACTTTAGATTGCCGGCTGATATGGAGATCAGTATGGAAGCTAATCCCGCCAGCCTGAATGCCAGGAAGATACAGGACTTCACGAATGCCAGGATTAATCGGCTTTCGCTGGGGGTTCAGAGTTTTTCCAATGATGATTTGCGAGTACTGACACGCATTCACAGCGCAGAAGATGTCCGTGTATTAATAGATATCCTGCATTCTCAGGGACTTGAAAATTTCAACATTGATTTAATTTATGGGATTCCGGGGCAATCTATGGACAGGTGGATAAAGAGTCTGCAAACAGCTGCAGACTCTTCTCCGATGCATATTTCCATGTATCTGCTGCAGCTTGATCCCGGAACTCCAATGGCAATGGATATAAAAAAGGGCCGTATGGCTATGCTGGACGAAGAAAGAGAACTTGAGATGTATACCCTGGGAAGAGAATATCTGCAGGGAAGAGGTTTTGACCATTATGAAATCTCGAACTTCTCTTTTCCAGGACGCGAATGTAAACATAATCTTATTTACTGGCAGGCTGGTGAATATATCGGAATTGGCTGCGGGGCGGTAAGTTTTATGGATAAGTCCCGCTTTATCAACAAGCCTGATCTAAAAGCCTATTTATATGCAATAGAAAATAGGCAGGAAAGACCTGTAGAAGAAATCGAAAAAATGTCGCATAAGGGATTAATTGCAGATGCTATTATTCTGGGGCTTAGATTATGCTCGGGGATAAATATGGAAAAATTCCGATCCAGATATGGGATAGATATAAGCCGGGAGTATTCGGAGGTAATTAAGTCCTGCAGCCAAAAGGGACTACTAAAGATAGAAAATGGGCAGATAAGCCTCACTAGAAAAGGATATTTTCTGTCAAATGAGGTTTTATGCCAATTTATTGCTTGATTTGAGTGCTTGACAAAGGATTAAGCAGGTGATATTTTTTAGTAAATACTGATTAGCACTCAATAAACGAGAGTGCTAACAGGCAGGTGAAAATATGACGTTGAATGAAAGGAAAAGAAAGATACTGGAGTCAATAATAAGGGACTATGTCTGTAGTGCTGAGCCAGTAGGCTCGCGGGCAATTGCCAAAAGGTATGATTTGAAGATCAGTGCCGCTACAGTCAGGAATGAAATGGCAGATCTGGAGGAAATGGGTTATCTGGAACAGCCCCATACGTCTGCCGGGCGAATACCGTCAGAGACAGGTTTCAGGTATTATGTTGACTGTATGATGGAAAAAGAGGTTCTGGGTGATGAAGAGCTGGACCTTTTATACAAAGTAGTGAAAGAAAACATACAGGAGTGGAACGATACCGTGTCTGGTATTGGGAATTTTTTAGCTCAGGTAACCAATTATGCTTCTTTTATCATTGTTCCTTCAATCAAGTTTAGCGAATTTAAACACCTGCAGGTTGTCCCAATGGAAGCTGGGAAAGCTATGGTTTTAATAGTGACCGATCTTGGCTTAATAATGCACCGAAAGATTGATATTCCCAACGCAGTTAAGCAGGAGGATTTGCAGATAATTGGCGATGTGTTTAACCGGGTTTTCAGAGGGAAAAAAATGGAAGATATGCGCAGAAGCGATTTACAAACCATCAGGGATGACCTTAGAAAGAGAAAAAAGGTTATTGATAATGCCCTGGAAGCTATCGACAGCCTTCTCCAGAACTCCGGCGAAGATCGGGTAGTGATTAGTGGAGCCCTGAATATTTTGAATGAACCTGAATTCAAGGATATGGAAAAGCTGAAAGCCATATTGAGGATACTCGAAACTGACGGACAATTAAGGGATATTATTCCCGATAAAATTGGGGAAGAAGTTGACATAAAAATCGGCAAGGAAAATCCGGCAGAAGAGATTAAAGAGATGAGCCTGGTATTTGCCGGGTATAAAACCTTTGGGGAAATGGGGAAAATGGGAGTCATAGGCCCGGTGCGGATGGAATACTGGAAAGCAGCCGGGACTGTAGAATCAGTCAGAACAGTTATTGAAGATATTTTCAAAAAATATTTCAGTTGATTATTTAAAGGATAGGTTTTTGGATGCTTAGCAGCAGGAGGTAATTATGCCTGATAATACCGTGTTCAACAGCCAGCAAAGTGAAGACAGATTTCAGACTTTGCTCAACAATGCCAATGCTGCACGGGTGATTTCCCAGGCAGTGGAGGGAACTATCGGCCCCAGAGGTCTTGATATCATGATGATAGATAAATTTGGTGATGTGATTGTCAGCAATGACGGTGTCACCATACTCAGACTTATGGAAGTGAATCATCCTGCAGCCCGCATGATGATCAATACCGCTAAAGCCCAGCAGGAAGCGGTAGGGGACGGGACTACTACTGCTACCATAATTGCCGGAACCCTGCTTGCTGAAGGTGCCGGTCAGGTTATGAAAGGAATCCCGGTTACCCGGCTTTTGCAAGGCATAAAAACCGGTATTGATGCCAGTCTGGATTTACTTGAGAAAAAAAGCCAGAAGATTGGTTCTTTAGATGATGAATTATTGTATAAGACTGCCTTGATCGCCGGTCGGGAACATGAAGATTTGGCCGGGCATATTATTGAAGGTGCGAGGCTGCTGGGAAAAGAAAAAATGCTGAGCAATGATTTTCATTTTGCTGACACCATCATTGCCCGGGAAGCCAGCCGGAATCAGGTTTTCAGAGGCGTTGTGCTTAACAAGGAAACAGTTAATAAACAGATGCCGGTCTGTGTAGAGGATGCTCTTATCCTGGTAATTGATGATGCCCTGGCTCCTGAAGAAATTGCTCATGAAGCTATGAAGACTGAGAGTGGTTTTCAATACTATCTTGATAGTAGAAATAAATATGAAGAAAACCTGAAAAAAATCTGTTCTTTAGGAATAAATATGGTAGTAGTTGACCGGGGGATAGATGATACTGCTGAGGAAATTTTCACCCGTGCCGGGATAATGGTGCTCCAGAGGGTTTCGTCCAGGGAAATAGACTGTTTATGCCGGCATACAGGGGCCAAAAAAATAAAGAGGTCCACCCTGAATGCTGAAGCGGATATGCTTAAGACTTATCTGGGAAGGGCCCGAAAAGCCGTGCTGGATGAAAAACAGCAGGATATTTCTGTATTGGATGGAGAAGGCGAGAACTGGGCTACGATAATTGTTGCTGCATCAACCGGTGAATTGCTGGATGAAAGAGAACGTATGGCCAGAGATGCTGCCTCGGCGGTACAGGCAGCCGTTGCCGGGGGGATTGTCCCCGGAGGGGGAGCCGTTGAGGTTTGGTTGGCAACTCAGCTGGAAGATATGGCAAGAGATTTGGAAGGCTTGAGTTCTTTTGGCGTATTATGCGTTAAAGAAGCTTTATTAAAACCATTTGCCTGTATAGTTAACAATTCCGGTTTTAATGCCCTGGAGAAGCTGGGAGACGTTATTGCTGCTCAGAGGAAACATGATTCTGCCTCTATTGGCTTGAATTGTGAAACAGGAGATATTATTGATGTTGTGCAAAAGGGCATAGTTGATCCTACCCTGGTTAAATCCCATGCTATTCTGGCGGCGGGAGAAGTAGCCCTGGCTATATTGAGAATAAGTTCCGTTATAAAAATGAGGAACGAAGGAGAAAAATCAGACAGCAGTCTTATTTCTTATGAATGAGAGGTGACAAATTCATGGAGGACAAAGACCTTAAAAACAACGAGAACGATGATAGAAGTAATCCGGAAGAGGAATTTAAAGAACCCGGCCCGGGTGAAATTCAGGACCAAACGGCGGAAATGGATGAAATCGCCAGTTTAAAACAAGAGCTTGCCCGGAAAAATGAAGAAGCAGCCAGGCATTATGAGCAGTACCTGCGGGCAATAGCAGAGCTTGAGAATATCAAAAAAAGAAGCGCCAGAGACAAGGAGGAATACATAAAGTTTGCCAATCTTCCTCTGATCAAAGGGCTGTTGCCAGTTATTGATGATTTGGATAGGGCTCTTGTAATGTCTGTTTCCAATCAGGACTATGAATCCCTGAACAAAGGGGTTGCAATGATATCCAAAAAACTGCATGAACTCGTAAAAAAAGAGGGGGTAGAGGCTATAGATGCTCTGGGCAAGACTTTTGATCCCCAATTTCACCAGCCACTGGCGGTTGAAAGCAGTAAAGAGCCTGAAAATACTGTTATCGAGGAATTGCAAAAGGGATATATAATGCATGGAAGGTTGATCCGTCCTGCTCTGGTTAAGGTCAGCAGCAGTTAAAAGTAACTTATATATTATTTTATTAATTTTGGAGGTGTTATTTATGGCCAAGGTTGTAGGGATAGATCTGGGTACAACCAACTCATGTATAGCTGTTATGGAAGGTAGTGAAGCCAAGGTAATCACTAATGCAGAAGGAGAACGCATTACTCCTTCAGTAGTCGGCTTTTCCAAAGCCGACGAGAGACTGGTGGGCAGGGTTGCCAAACGACAGGCTATTACAAATCCTGACAGGACAATAGTATCTATAAAAAGAAAAATGGGTACCGATTATAAAGTTGATATTGATGGGAAAAAATATACTCCCCAGGAAATCTCAGCGATGGTTCTGCAGAAGATGAAAGCAGATGCGGAAGCCTATCTGGGAGAGAAAATAAGCCAGGCAGTAATAACTGTTCCTGCCTATTTTACTGATTCGCAGCGACAGGCTACCAAGGATGCGGGGAAAATAGCGGGGCTGGAAGTATTGAGGATAATAAATGAGCCTACAGCGGCTGCCCTTGCATATGGGATGGATAAGGAAGATAACCAGACCATATTGGTATTTGACCTGGGCGGCGGTACTTTTGATGTTTCTATCCTGGAAATAGGTGACGGAGTATTTGAAGTAAAGGCTACCAGTGGGAACAATCGCCTGGGTGGTGATGATTTTGATGATAAAATCATCAGCTGGCTGGTACAGGAATTTAAAAATGAATCCGGAGTAGATCTGAAGAATGATAAAATGGCTATGCACCGGCTCAAAGAAAGTGCTGAAAAGGCCAAGCATGAACTTTCCAGTGTTATGAGTACTGAGATAAACATACCTTATATTACGGCTACCCAGGAAGGACCTTTGCATTTAGCCAGAACCCTGACTCGTGCCAAATTTGATGAAATGACCGCGGATCTGGTGGAAAAGACCATGGGACCTACACGACAGGCCATAAAAGACTCCGGTTTAAAAGCCAGCGAAATTGACAGGGTAATACTGGTGGGAGGCTCTACCAGAATACCGGCAGTGCAAAAAGCTGTGCAGAACATTACTGGTAAAGAGCCCTTCAAGGGCATTAATCCGGATGAAGTCGTGGCTCTCGGTGCAGCAATCCAGGCCGGAGTGCTGGCAGGTGATGTGACTGATGTCGTTTTACTGGATGTAACCCCGTTATCCCTGGGAATAGAAACCCTTGGTGGTGTGTTTACCAGGATTATCGAGAGGAATACCACTATACCTACGGCCAAGAGCCAGGTTTTTACCACTGCGGCAGATAACCAGCCTTCGGTAGATGTCCATGTTCTTCAGGGCGAGAGAAAAATGGCTGAACACAATGTAACCCTGGGAAGGTTTCAATTAACTGGTATACCGCCTGCCCCAAGAGGTGTGCCGCAGATAGAAGTGAAATTTGACATCGATGTCAATGGAATTGTAAATGTTACTGCCAAAGACCTGGCTAGCAACAAGGAGCAAAAGATAACCATTACTTCTTCCAGTGGTCTGAGTGATGAAGAGATTGACCGTATGGTAAATGATGCCGAGAAATATGCGGAGGAAGACGAACAACGCTTAAAGGAAATTGAGACCAGGAATGCTGCTGACAGTATGGTTTACCAGGCTGAAAAGACCATAAAAGATAATGAGGATAAGATTGATGAAGAAAGCAAAAACAAAATAGAGAGCGCCAAAGAAGAGTTGAGCAAAGCCCTGGAAGGAAACGATATTGAAGATATTCAAGCCAAGACCCAGACTTTGACTGAAGCTATCTATACATTCACTTCTAAAATGTATGAAAATGTTCAGCAGGAAGGCGAAGCTGCTGACAGCAGCGGGCAGGATGATGTATTTGATGCTGAATACAAAGTACAGGATGATGAAGAAAACAAATAGGTCTTAGCTGGAAAAATAATCTGGCTGCAAACTATGTCTGGAGGGTGTTTAAACCCGGAAGCCTGGTTGTTTCCGGGTTTGCCCCGTTTTTCAGGAAGGTGGGGGGAAATGTCCGCAAAACAAGATTTTTATAAGGTGCTGGGGGTATCCCGTGATGCTTCAGCCGAAGAAATAAAAAAGGCCTACCGGCAGATGGCCAGGAAGTATCACCCGGATGTTAACAGGGATGATCCCAAAGCTGAGGATAAATTCAAGGAAATCAGCGATGCTTATGAGGTATTAAGCGATCCTCAGAAAAGAGAAGTGTATGATCGTTTTGGACCAGATGCCTTTGATCCTACAAAGAATTCTGGAACTGGCGGCTTCCAAGGGGGCTTTGGAGGTTTTGATTTTGATGATCTTGGCGGCTTTGGGGATTTATTTGATGTGATATTCGGCGGAGCTTCATCTGGACGCCGGAGAAGAACTGGACCACAGCGCGGGGCTGATCGGGAAATACGTCTGGAAATAAACTTTGAAGATGCAGTCTTTGGTATGGAAAAAGAAATTGAACTGCCGCGCATGGAAAAATGTGATGTCTGTAAAGGCAGCGGGGCAGAACCGGGTTCAAGTGTAAAGACCTGCCCGGATTGTAATGGCAGCGGTCAAACCCGTACGGTGCAGAGCACACCTTTTGGACGTTTCGAGAGTGTGAAGACCTGTAATCGTTGTCGCGGTGAAGGCCGGATTATTGAAAAACCATGTTCTGAGTGCAGAGGTGCCGGCCAGGTGAAACGAAACAGGAAAATCGATGTGCGTATTCCTGCTGGCATTGACAGCGGTTCAAGGCTGCGTATTCAGGGAGAAGGTGAAGTTGGCCTGAGGGGCGGCGGTCCAGGTGATCTTTATATTACCATAGTAGTGAAACCCCACCATTCCTTTAAACGGGATGGCTATAACCTGATAAGCACCCTGGAAATTGATTTTGTACAGGCATCATTGGGCGACGAAATAGAAGTACCTCTTCTGGGTGGTGCTGCTTATAATCTTAGTATTCCGGAAGGGACTCAACCGGGAGACATTATTACGGTAAAGAATAAAGGTATTCCTCACTTGCACAGTCATAGAAATGGTGATCTGAAGGTAATAGTCAAGGTTAAAATACCCAAAAAACTGAGTAAAAGACAGAAAGAACTCTTAAAAGAATTTTACAGTGAAAGTGATGCCAAACAAAATAAGAAGGGCTTTTTTGAAAAATTCAAGGATGCCATGGGATAGAGGGTGCTTAAATGAAATGGAAAGAGATTAGCGTATTGACCGAAGGCATTTGTGTAGAAGCTATTGCCGGCATTTTTCATAACCTGGGTTCAGGCGGAGTGGTTATTGAGGACCCCCAGGGGGCCAGAAAATATCATAATAAAGATAAATGGAACCCGGATTCTGTTTCTCCTGATTTTTTGAATCACCAATTTGTAGTGGTAAAGGCTTATTTCCATGACGAAAGTGGAATAATTGATGAATTCAAAAACTCTCTGGAAGCAGTTAAAGATAATTTTAACATTGAATGCCGGGTATATTTTGATGAAGTTAAGGAACAGGATTGGGAAGAATCCTGGAAAAAATACTACCATACCTTCAAGGTGGGTCAGCGACTGGTAATTAAGCCATCCTGGGAAGATTATCAAGCAGAAGAAAATGAAGTTATCGTAGAGATTGATCCGGGTATGGCGTTTGGTACCGGGATACATGCTTCTACCCGTTTTTGTCTGACTTTTGTAGAAAAATATATAAAGGGTGGAGAGACAATTATAGACGCCGGTTGCGGCTCGGGCATTCTCTCTATAGCTGCGGCCAAGCTGGGGGCAGCCCGGATATTATCCATGGATATCGATGAAGTGGCCGTCAGGATTGCCCGTGAAAATATTTTACTTAACAAACTACAGGATATTATAGAGGTGCATGAAGGTGATATAGTGGCGGTGGCAGCCGGTATGAAAGCCGATGTAATTCTGGCCAATATTACTGCGGAGGTGGTAAATCTTTTAATTCCCGAAGCTGCGAAGGTCCTAAGTTCCGGGGGATGGCTTTTTGGCTCCGGTATTGTGGACAGCCGTTGGCCGGGAGTGGAAAAGAAGCTTATCGAGTATGGATTTGTAATCGAGGAAATGTTAACAGATATTGATTGGGTAGGAGTCGCCGCCCGCAAAGCCTAAACCGCTAGTAACCTCCAGTTTTGCAGTAGACAGAAACTATGCAGTGGAAGTTTTATTAGACACGGGCTTGCTACGTTCGCACACGGATTTAACAGATGTACACTGATTTTTTTGTTTAATGTTTATATCTATTGGAATTCTACAATCTGAACTGATGGTTAATAAATTGCTTTTTTTCTAGATTTTTAGGATAACGGAAGCTGTAGCTTCCGTTATTCTTAAACCAAACATTAATGGAAGAGCATTTTATTAACTATCAACTAAGATTTTTAACGTCCACCAAACTAAAACAGTAAAAAGAATCTGTGTTAATCTGCGTCCGCAGGATCTGTGTGCGAGCGTAGCGAGCCTGTGTCAAAAATTCTCCTTAGTACGTAGGTTCTGTCAAAAGTAAAAGATAAATTATTCGAGCTTTGCCCGGAGGTGGGTTTATGCAGCGTTTTTTTGTTTCTGCCCAAAACATTAAAAACAATAAGGTCTATATTGACGAAGACCAGAGCAGACATATTGAAAAGGTTTTGCGTCTGAGAACTGGAGACATAATATCGGTTTTTGACGGGAAGGGACATGAATACCAGGTGAGACTGTCCGGCAGGGAGAGAAAGACTCTGCTTGCTGATATTGAAGCCGAGTTAAAAAGAGATAACGAAGCAGCTACCAGATTATCACTCGTGCAGGGAATACCCAGGGGTGATAAAATGGATACTATTATACAAAAGGTTACAGAAATTGGAGTCAGCACAATCTATCCCTTGATCAGCGAACGTAGCGTTATAAAACTGTCCGGGGAAAAAGCAGAAAAGAAAGTGGAAAGATGGCAGTTAATTGCCCGGGAAGCCTGTAAACAATGCCGGAGGAATGTAATTCCAGAGCTCAAGCCGGTATTGGATTTTAGTGCTCTGCTCAAGGAGATTGGACAAAGGCCGGCCATAATGCTTTACGAAAATGAAGAACAGACAGGTCTGAAAACCCTTCTTCGAGAGAAGCAGGAAAGCCTGGCGGGACGGGAGATATTTGTGCTGCTGGGACCGGAAGGCGGCTTTTCTGAAGCTGAAGTGGAAGAAGCAAGGCGCAAAGGGATAATTCCGGCGGGACTGGGACCCAGGATATTGCGGTCTGAAACGGCTGCTATTGTAGTTGCCGGGATAATAATGTATGAATATGGAGAAATGGAGCCGGGATAAAATTATGATTTATCCGGATGGTTTAGAGGGATAAGCAATGCCAAAAGTAGCTTTCCATACTCTCGGTTGCAAGGTAAACCAGGTGGAAACCGAGCAAATTATGGAGGAATTTATTAACAAGGGCTATGAGATAGTGAATTTCAGTGAGCTTGCAGATATTTACATAATTAATACCTGCACGGTTACCCATGTCAGTGATCGCAAATCCAGAGCAATGCTGAGAAGGGCCGGCAGGAGAAATCCGGATGCTATTGTGGTGGCTGCGGGCTGTATGGCTCAGGTTGAAGCAGAAAAGCTTGCCGATATTGATGGCATTGACCTGATAATTGGCAACAGCCATAAGGAAAATATTTTGCCAATTATCGAAGACTATTATCATGACAGGCGAAAG
The DNA here is from genome assembly GCA_018432955.1 of Syntrophomonadaceae bacterium. Taxonomy (GTDB): domain Bacteria; phylum Bacillota; class Syntrophomonadia; order Syntrophomonadales; family Syntrophomonadaceae; genus SV3-B162. The sequence goes on along the minus strand of JAHDSE010000060.1, from coordinate 10,109 downwards.
GGGCCGGAGGTTATTTGCCAAGAGATAAAAGCAGAAGACAGACTTAAGCCGGTATTGTACTCCAGTCAGCATCAGCGGACCCGTGCTTTTGTTAAAATCCAGGATGGCTGCCGGAGCTTTTGCTCCTATTGTATTGTTCCCTATGCCCGCGGTCCGGTACGCAGCAAATTGCCGGAAGATGTGTTCAGGGAAATAGAACAATTATTGGCTCTTGATTATCGTGAGATAGTCTTAACAGGGATACATACCGGATTATACGGAAATGATCTTTCTCATGATATCAATCTGGAAAAGCTTATTAGTTTGATTCTGAAAAGATTCACTGCTGATTATCGGATACGTTTAAGCTCCATTGAAACTATGGAAGTAAGCGAGGGTATAATAAATTTGCTGGCTGATGAAGACAGATTGTGCCGGCATTTACATGTTCCGCTGCAGAGCGGCAGCAATAAGGTACTAAAAGCGATGAACCGTCGCTATGACCGGGAATATTATGCTGAACTGATTGATAGAGCTGCCGGCAAAGTGCCGGGAATAGCTTTAACTACAGATGTTATGGTAGGGTTTCCTCTGGAAGAAGATAATGATTTTCATAAGAGCTATGAACTCATTAAGGAATTGCCTGTTTGTGATCTGCATGTTTTCAAGTATTCATCGAGACCGGGTACTCCGGCTGCGCGGATTCCCTCTATAGTAAGTGAAAAAGAAAAGCAGCAAAGGAGCCAGAAGCTTATCGAGCTGGCTAAAGAAAAACGCCGGGAATTTATTGAAGGGCAAATAGGAAAGGAATTGGAGTCGCTGGTGGAGAGAAAACAGGGTTCCAACAAGTATCTGGCCCTGAGTGACAATTATATTGAGATGGAATTTATTTCAGAACAGAATAGAGAAGGAAGGATTATACAGCTTATACCGGAGAGTATCAATGATGATACAGTCCAGGGCAAGCTGAGCCCGCGGAAAATATAAGTTCATGTGTGAAACAGTTATATCTGTTGAGATTAGAAGATTCGTAAATAGAATTAATCAGTTATTAAGGCTTAACTTAAAATCGTTTAGAAGAAAATAAAAGATATTTTGAATTAGATTGGATATTTGATAGAATAGACTTGAACCTGGATAATTTGCTAAACGCATAGTAATGAGTGATTTATATTTGAGTTATAATATATAAATCGATTCACTTCCAGGGGGAGGTGACAAAGTGAGCAAAGAGGATTGCATTTTTTGCAAAATTATAAACAAAGAGATTCCATCCAAAATAATATATGAAGATGACAGGGTGCTGGCTATAGAAGATATTAATCCGGTAGCCCCGGTTCATATTCTTTTATTACCCAAAGAACATATAGCTTCTCTTGATGATGCGAGTGAAAATTCCATTGAACTATTAGGCTATATTCAGCTGATGGCTGCCCGCCTGGCCAGGGATATGAAGATTGCTGACCATGGCTATCGCCTGGTTAATAATTGTGGCGAATGGGGTGGACAAACGGTATTTCACATTCATTATCATTTACTGGGAGGTAAAGAAATGGGTTGGCCCCCCTTCTAATCTTGACTGCAGGCCTGAATAAATAGTAAAATAAAATGGCATTTATTTCAGCCTGAACGGATGAGGGGAGGGAAATAATGAGCGAAGTAAAAGTTGGAAAAAATGAGTCCCTGGATAGTGCGCTAAAGAGGTTTAAACGTTCCTGCCAGCGTTCAGGGGTTATGCAAGATATTAGGAAGCATGATCATTACGAAAAACCCAGTATTAAGAAAAAGAAAAAGTCTGAAGCTGCCCGTAAGAAGAAGAAATTCTAAGGAGGGTTAAAGGTGTCCCTGGCTGATAAATTGTTTTCTGACATGAAGGAGGCCATGAAAGCAAAAGAAGCTGGAAAACTTAAACTGGATACTATCAGGATGGTCAGAGCAGCACAAAAAGATGCTGAAATAGAGAAAAAAAGAGATCTGACTGATGGGGAGTTAATGGATATAATTAGCCGTGAGATAAAAAAGCGTAAAGATGTTATTCCTGATTACGAAAAGGCTAATAGACCAGCTTCGGTACAGCAGTTACAGGAAGAAATAAAGGTGCTTCAGGCCTATCTTCCAGAACAGCTTGGCGAGACCGAGATCAAAGAGATTGTTGAAAAAGTGATTCAAGACACCGGAGCCGTTAACTCCCGGGATATGGGAAAGGTTATGAAGGTGCTTATGGCCGAGCTTAAAGGCCGGGCAGACGGCAAACTGGTGAATCAATTGGTCAGGGAAAGGCTCCAATAGAAATAAAGGTCTGATAAACCTGGTTTTATCAGACCTTTTCTTGGATTATAATAATTATGGCATATTGAGGGGTGTTCTATATGTTTATGAATAAAGGAATGCAGAACAAAAAGCAAAGAAAAGCGGTATTGGTGATTGTCAGCCTGGTAATAGTGTCGTTTCTGGTGAGTATTGTAGCAATAGGTTTTATGTAGAGTGTTTTAAATAACTGAGGTGTCCAAATAAGATATTGAGGTATTTATGAATGAGATACGCTTTTAAAGCGTATCTTTTTTTATATCTTGTTTTAATCTCTGCCAGGAGAACACCTGAGGACTTTTACAGTATGCATAAGCAACTCAGCAAGAAGATAATTGAGGATTTTGCATAATTAGCTTTTTAATATGATTCGTTGGGTACTATAGTACTGTCATCCTGAGGCAATGCCGAAGGAGCTTAAGATTCACCCTCCGGGCACTATTGGTGTTCGCTTTGCTTACGATTAAGGTGGCTTCACTAACGCTCAAAATGATATCCTGGATTTTTCGAAATTATGCAAAACTCTCAATTGAGAATTTAGCCGGCAATAATGGCATATATTTCAATAATGGGTGTTTCAATAAAACTATGCAGAATGGAGGAAGGGTATGGAAAAACGTAGAGAGTTTTTTAATCGAGCCATGGCTGATTTTTTGGAAATCCCCAGGGATTTGGTTCTGGATTTACCTAAAGTTACCATAATAGGTACCACAGAGCTCTATTTGGAAAACCACAGAGGAATTATAGAGTACAGCCTGGAACGCTTACGAGTTAATCTAAGCCGGGGTTTTCTGGAAATACAAGGCCAGAACCTGGAGATAAGAGCTCTCCTGACTGACGAGATGAGCGTATCGGGAGAAATACGGTCAATAAAATATCTGGATTAAGAAATGGAGGAGAAGCATGGCCAGAAGGTTTTTAGACCAGCTTGGGGGAATAATAACTGTTAATCTGCGAGGCAGTAAGCTGGAAAAAGTAATGAATCTGGCACTTAGCAGGGGAATATTTATCTGGGATATAAAAAAAAGCGATGAGACGGTTAATTTTAAAGTAAGAAGCAGTGGCTATGAGGCTTTGAAGGAAATTGCCGATGAAAATGGTTTTATTCTCGAAGTAACCGGAAAAGAAGGATTGCCTTTTTTTAAAAAGATCGCTCAGAGACGCCTGGGTTTTATAGTTGGCGGCTTAATATTTGTTACAGCACTTTATCTGATGTCGTCTTTTATTTGGCTTATTGAACTCAGCGGAAATAAAAATGTAAAAAGCAATAGTATTATTAGCACAGCAGCTCGTCATGGTGTCTATAAAGGGGCTGCCAAATGGAGCTTTAGCCGAAGTGAGGTCGAAGAGGCTATCTTGAGGGATATCAGCGAATTGACCTATGTAAAGCTGGATATTCAGGGAGTCAAGCTGAATATTCAGGTGGTGGAAAAAGTATTTCCGGGTGAAGAGATAAATGGTCCATGTCACATGGTAGCCAGCAAGGATGGAGTGGTGGAGGAAATACTGGTTTTGGATGGGCAGGCGAGTGTAAAAGAAGGAGATGTAATAGCCAAAGGAGATATCCTGATATCAGGAATTGTTTTCCCGCAAAAAAGTCCTTATGTGGAGCAAAAGGAGGATGCTGAAGAAGAAGCACCATATCTTCTTAGAGCGAGAGGAAAGGTTAAAGCCAGGGTGTGGTATGAAGGTTATGGAGAGTGCAAAATTCTAACTGAGAAAACAGTATTGAGTGGCAGGGAGATCAATAAAGTTTTACTGGAAACACCATGGAAAGAGTTTATTCTTAAAGGAAGACGGGAAAGCGGTTTCCCTTTATCACAGCAAAAGGTGACTGGCAAAAAGATTAAGACTCCGTTAGGAAATTTTGGTATTCGCAGACTTGTCATAGCGGAGCAAATCAAGGAAAGTATTCGCTATTCAGAAAGCGAAGCTATAGAAATAGCCAGAGAAAAGGCGCTGGAACACCTTGAAGCCAGGAGCGGGAAAGCAGTTGATAAAAAGGCTCTTAAGACAGAAATTTTGTCTTTGCCCAGTGACCCTGTTTTAAGGATTAAAGCAAGCATGGAGACCATAGAAGATATAGCTGTAGCCCGGGCTATAAAAACAGGGGAAAATGGCAATTAAATATAGTCATATGATATAATGACTTAGGTATTATATTCAGAAATAGGGGGATAGAATTTATTGATAGAAAAAGAAGCAAAAATATCGCTTAAGGATAATCAACAGGCAGCAGTTTTTTTCGGGACGAGTGATGAGAATTTTCGTTATTTAAGGGAGCTTTGCAGTGCAGATATTTTTGCCCGGGGTACAGAACTATATGTTAAAGGCAGAGAAGAAGATGTAGATAAGACACTGGAACTCTTGCAGGGACTGATAGAAATTGTGGAAAGTGAAGAACAGCTCAATATAAATGATATAAATTATATGAGCAATTTGATTAAAAGGGGCAAGCAAAAGCATTATCAGGATATTGTATCCGGGATAGTTTTGAAGACCGCCCGGGGAAAGGCTATCAAAGCCAAAACCCTGGGGCAAAAACGCTATTTGCAGTCGATCATGAGGGATGATGTAGTATTTGCTATAGGACCTGCAGGAACCGGGAAAACCTATCTGGCAGTGGTTATGGCTGTGCGTGCCTTCAAAAACAGGGAAGTGGAGCGTATAATACTGGTCAGACCGGCGGTCGAAGCGGGAGAAAAACTGGGCTTTTTACCCGGAGATTTTATCGAAAAAGTTAACCCGTACTTGAGACCTTTGTACGACGGGCTTTTTGATGTTTTGGGAGTAGACATAACCCAGCGATACCTGGAAAAAAATCTTATTGAGGTTGCTCCTTTGGCTTATATGAGGGGGAGAACTCTTAATGATGCCTTTATTATTCTGGATGAAGCTCAGAATACGACTCCCCAGCAGATGAAAATGTTTTTGACCCGTCTGGGATTTGGTTCCAAAGCAGTAATCACTGGTGATGTAACCCAGGTGGATTTACCCAAAGAAGATTTTTCAGGCCTGGTTGAAATCCAGAAAATTTTGGGACAAGTTCACGGTGTATCATTTGAATACCTGAGTAAGAGTGATGTGATAAGGCATCCTCTGGTACAAAAAATCATTGATGCCTATGAAATATTCGAAGCCAATCAGCCTGATTAGATAACTGCGGCAGGAAAACAGAGATAGAACGTCAATCTGAAACTGACATATGTGCGGCCAATACAGGCCGTCTCAAGGAGCGTTTTTTATGCAGATCCCTGACATAATGCGTTTTTTATGGAAAAAAACGATGTTTTTTATAAAGCATTCCAATACCCGAAAACTTTTGGGTGTTTTGCTTTTTTTCTCGATAACTATTTTCATACTATTCAGTAATTTCAGTCCTCAACAGGTGATGTTGAAACCGGACGAAGTTGCTAAACGCAACATTCAGTCAAATATAACAGCAATTGTTATTGATGAGAGACAAACAGAAGAATTAAAACAACAGGCTGTTGCCAAAGTGGAAAGGGTTTATCAGAGTGATACATATGCCCTTTCCAATACTGAAAGCGAGATCAATGACTTTTTTGCTAACGTTGAAGAGATCTTACTGGCTGAGGAAGATGGAAACAAAAAATTGCAGCAAGCGCTCCAAGGGCTGGAAAGACAAGAAAACCATATATTATTTAAAATGAAGATAGAAGAACTGAGCCAGTATATTATAAATGCCACGCCAGAGGATATCGAACAGATTAAGCAGGTTTCATTAAGTATTTCCAGAAGGCTGATGCAGAAGCCGATTACTGAGGAAGCTTTGGAGGGAGTATATGAACAAGCTGAGCAAGAAACCAACACTTATGCCTATAGCCCTCAGGCGCAGGAGATTATTAGATTAGTAACGATCAGTTCCTTGAAAGCCAACCTGCTTTTCAACAAGGAGGCTACCGACAAGGCAATTAAAGAAGCCATAGATGCTGTGCAACCGGTACAGAAGACAATCAAGGCCGGAGAAATAATTGTCCGCGAAGGTGATAGAGTAACCGAAGAACAGATATCAGTTTTGGAACAGCTGGGGATACAGAGAAGCAAAACTTATCCTATTACCATAATTGGAGCAGGAATTTTTGTTCTCCTGACCTTCTGGCTGATTATGGAGTTTCTCAAGCGCTATTATAGGGAAGTATATGAAAATGATAAATTAATACTTTTGATCGGGCTGGTTTTTGTGATGGTATTATTGATTACCCGTTTTCTCAGCCTGATAAAATTTGGCGACCAACCGGAAATCAATGCTCTGGTGGGATACTTGGCTCCAGTTGCCGCCGGTTCTATGCTTATTGCTATTTTGCTGGACAACAGACTGGCCTATTTCTTTACCATGATTATGGCCTTGTATGTGGGCCTTCTGACTGAAGGGAATCAGTTAGGCTTTGCTATTTGCGCATTTATTGGCGGAACGGTGGGAGTTTTTCGGGTTTATAAACTAAATCAGACCTCTGATCTGGCAAAAGCAGGGATGTATATTGCTCTGGCAAATATTGCTGCCATTATTACCCTGGCTTTTATAGGGGGGCATTTGACTCTTAATGTGGCTCTGATGGGGACAGTAATAGGAGCCATCAATGGTATACTTTCAGCTGTCCTGATGATAGGAGCCCTGCCATATCTGGAGAGTGCGTTTTCTATTACCAGTATGATTAAACTTCTGGAATTGTCCAATCCCAACCAATATCTCTTAAAGAGGCTGTTGCTGGAAGCTCCGGGAACCTACCATCATAGTCTTATGGTGGGGAATCTTGCCGAGGCATCTGCTGAAGCCATAGGAGCCAATCCTTTGATGGTCAGGGCCGGTGCTCTTTATCATGATATAGGTAAACTAAAAAGGCCGGAATATTTTGTGGAAAACCAGCGGGGGTTTGAAAATCCCCATGATAAGATAGCACCGGTTTTAAGTTCATTGATAATCACTTCACATGTAAAGGAAGGAGTGGAACTGGCGCGAGAATCCCATCTGCCCCAGACAATAATAGACTTTATTGAGCAACATCATGGTACCGGTTTGGTGAAATATTTCTTTGGCAAAGCCCTGGAAGAAGACCGGGAAGGTAATCTCAGTGAAGAGAGTTTCAGGTATGAAGGCCCCAAGCCCAAGAGCAGGGAAGTTGCTCTGGTGATGCTGGCAGATGCTGTGGAAGCTGCTGTAAGGTCTTTACAGGAGCCATCAGCAAAGGACATAGAGAATATGGTTCGTATGCTTATTCGCGATAAATTAAATGATGGGCAGTTAGACCTCTGTGAATTGACTTTTAGAGATCTTGACACAATTGCCAGATCATTTTGCCGGGTTCTTGAGGGGGTTTATCATAAGCGTATAGAATATCCCGAAACCATCGTTAAAGAGTTCGAAAAAAGGAGCGAATACCATGGATACCATGATAATCAACCAGCAGAGTAAAGTCCCTTATAACAGGGACCTGCAAAAGATAATAATCAATGTAGCTGATACCGTAGCCAAAATAGCCGGCCTGCAAAAAGACTCGGAGCTGAGTGTCCTGATTGTAGATAATGCCTATATTCAAGAATTGAATTTCATTTATCGTAGTCAAAACCAGGTAACAGATGTACTTTCTTTTGCTATGAATGAGCTTTCAGAAGACGAACCGGATTGTCTTTCTCCTGAAAATACCAATATTCTGGGAGATATTGTTATTTCGTTGGAACAGGCCCTGGAACAAAGCCAGGAATTCGGGCACAGCCTGGAGAGGGAACTGGGTTATCTGCTGGCTCATGGAATGCTGCATTTGCTGGGTTATGACCATGAGAGTGAAGATGAAAGAAAGGTAATGCGTGATCTGGAAAAGAAAATTATGGATAAAGTGAAACTGGAAAGATAAAAAATATCTGAAGATAGAGTATCGACAAATGGGAGAATAAAAATGAGCAAGCAAGGATTGAGCCGGAGTTTTTCTTGCGCTTTTGCCGGGCTGTTTGATGCATTTCATCACGAAAGAAATATGAAAATTCATTTAATTGCGGCTGTCAGCGCAAGCTCTTTTGGGTTTATTGTGGGCCTTGGCCGTTTGGAATGGGGTTTAATTGTTCTAAGCATTTTTTTGGTTTTAATCGCAGAGACCATAAATTCGGCCATCGAAAGGACTGTTGACCTTTTTACCGAAGACTATCATCCGCTGGCCAGAATGGCCAAGAACCTGGCTGCCGGGGCTGTTCTGCTGAGTGCTTTAAATGCTCTTATTATGGCTTTCATTGTTTTTGCTCCTTATTGCTTCAGGTAGTTTTCCCCAGATATCAAACATATAGAAGCAAAACGCTTTTCTAAAGCTATGACCTGTAGCTTATGTCCAAGGATTGGAGGAATAAAATGAGCCCGGCTGAACTTATTGCTATTGCCAGAAAGGCACAGGAAAGAGCCTATGCGCCCTATTCAGGATTCAAAGTGGGAGCAGCTCTATTGAGCAGCACAGGAAATGTTTTCACCGGAGTCAATGTGGAAAATTCCTCCTATGGCTTGACTGTTTGTGCTGAAAGGGTGGCAGTTTTTAAAGCGGTAACGGCAGGGGAAAAAGACTTCAGCTGTATTGCTATTACAGCGAGCGGGAATGGATATGTTTACCCCTGCGGGGCGTGTTTGCAGGTCCTGCAGGAATTTTCCCCGGATTTAAAACTAATAATTTCCGATGAAAAAAACAATTATAAAGAATATAATTTGAATCAACTACTACCCCGGGCTTTTATGTTACAATCTTAAGATGTCCCCTTGCTGAAGATGGTATATTTTGGGGGATGAATCCAGGAAGTGAAGCAGACTATAATATCGGAGGAATATGTGTGAAGTCAGGTTTTGTTAGTATAGTGGGAAGGCCCAATGTAGGCAAGTCCACTCTGATTAATACAGTTATTGGTGAAAAAATCGCTATAGTATCGGATAAACCTCAGACTACGAGAACCCGTATACAGGGAATCTATACCTGTAATGACGGGCAGATTATTTTTGTGGATACCCCGGGTATTCATAAACCACGGCATTTGCTGGGAGAATACATGGTAAAGGTATCAACCCGGAGTATTCAAGAGGTAGATATAGTTTTTTACATGACCGATGTTACCCGGCCTTTTGGCGGGGGAGAAGAATACATTCTCAAGCAGTTGGAGAATACCAGTGCCCCTGTTTTTTTACTGGTAAATAAAATTGATCTGGTCAGCGAAAGGCAGGTTCAGGAATATATACAGACTTTTAATAAACAAAGGAATTTCACTGATGTTATTCCCCTTTCCGCTGCCAGGGGAACCAACATAGGCATCTTGCTGGAAAAGACTTTTGAATACTTGCCTGATGGGCCGCTTTATTATCCTGAAGACGATCTGACTGATCAACCTGTCTCTTTCCTTATCGGAGAACTCATAAGGGAAAAGGCTCTTATCCTGACCAGAGATGAGGTTCCTCATTCACTGGCTGTGGAGGTGGAGGAATATAAAAACCAGAACGGCGGCAAGGTTTACCTGAGAGCGGTCATATATACCGAAAGAGATTCCCAGAAGGGGATTGTTATCGGCAAAAAGGGGCAGATGCTGAAAAACATAGGGGAACAATCCCGCCGGGATATTGAAAAGATGCTGGACTGTCCCGTTTACCTGGATCTGTGGGTCAAAGTAAAGAAAAACTGGCGGGATAGTGAAAATAACCTGAATCAATTGGGCTATAGACCTTAAACAATTTTGAGTTTTGGATTTTTAATTTTGAATTAAGGTAGAGAAGCTTAAGCTTCTCATTGATATGCAGGGATTTAGGAGGAGATTTTGTTGATTAGGGAGATCGGAAGAGCGTC
>JAHDSE010000104.1 GCA_018432955.1 Syntrophomonadaceae bacterium | reverse complement strand
GCATGGCGCCCGGAATGCTTACCCAGTACCAGATTGCTTTGGGTCAAGCCTACCAGTTCCGGACTCATTATTTCATAAGTAGAACGGTCTTTTAGCATCCCATCCTGGTGAATACCAGACTCATGGGCAAAGGCATTTTTGCCCACTATGGCTTTGTTTGGCTGAATAGGCATACCTGACAAGCTGCTGACCAGTCGGCTGGTCCGGTAAATTTCACTGTAATTGACATTGATTTCCTTGTCATAAAACGCTTTCCTGGTATAAAGGGCCATAATTATTTCTTCCAGAGAAGCATTCCCTGCCCTTTCACCTATACCATTGACAGCACATTCTACCTGGCGAGCCCCATGTAAAATACCGGCAAGGGAATTGGCTACAGCCATTCCCAGATCATCATGACAGTGCACACTTATTATTGTTTTATCAATATTGGGTACCCTGTTCATAACGGCCTCAATAAATTTTCCAAATTCATCCGGAACTCCATATCCTACAGTATCTGGTAAGTTTACCACAGTAGCTCCGGCCTCGATTACCTTTTCCGTAACCTGAGCCAGGAAATCCAGGTCGCTGCGTGAGGCATCTTCAGCCGAAAATTCCACATTGCTGCAGTATTTTTTGGCATATTTTACTGCTTCAGCTGCCTGTAGCAGAACCTCTTCCCTGGACTTCTGCAGTTTATATTTCAGGTGTATATCCGATGTAGCCAGGAAAGTATGAATTCTCGGAGTCTCAGCTTCCTTAACAGCCTCCCAGGTCCTGTCTATATCCCCTCTGCTGGCACGGCACAGGCCTGCAATAATAGGGCCTTTTACATTTCTGGCTATGTTTTGTACGGCTGCAAAATCTCCCTGGGAAGCAATCGGAAAACCAGCTTCAATAATATCTACACCCAGGCGAGCCAACTGCTGAGCTATCTCTAACTTCTCTTCCACATTCAGGCTTACCCCGGGGGATTGTTCACCATCCCTGAGTGTAGTATCAAAAAGATATATTCTATTACTATCTGACATAGTAAACCTCCTCAACTTTCACATAAGACTAACCCTGCCCTGCGCTCTAACAGACGCTGGCTCGCTACGCTTTGCAAGCATATCCTGCGAGCGCAGATTAAAGGAATCAGCGTCAATCATCTAAACCTGCTTAACCTGCGTCTTGAACTACTACATTGCAGTTTAGCCAAGTGCAATAGTAAGGTAATCTTGCTTTTTTACCTTAGATCTTTATTTTGTTTCTTTTAACCATGGCATCATTGAGCGCAGTTCCGCTCCAACTTCTTCAATCAGATGTTCATTATTCTGCCTTTTTAATGCATTGAATTGAGGCCGCCCTACCTGGTTTTCCAGAAGCCAGCCTTTGGCAAATCTTCCTTCCTGAATATCTTGAAGTGCATCCAACATGGCCCATCTTACTTCTTCACCGATAATTTCCGGCCCTTTGGTATAATCTCCCCATTCGGCAGTATCACTGATAGAATAGCGCATATAGCTCATACCGCCTTCATACATCAGATCTACTATCAGCTTCAGTTCATGCATACATTCGAAATAAGCAATTTCCGGCTGGTAACCAGCATCTACCAGGGTTTCAAATCCAGCCTTGACCAGTTCAGTAACTCCACCGCATAATACGCACTGTTCACCAAATAGATCGGTTTCTGTTTCCTCCTGGAAGCTGGTCTCTATTACACCTGCTCTGGTACAGCCTATTCCACAGGCATAAGCCAGACCAATATCTTTTGCCTTTGAGCTATAGTCCTGCTGAACAGCTATTAAACCGGGAACGCCAGCACCCTTCTGGTACATACGCCTGACCAGATGTCCCGGACTCTTGGGAGCAACCATGAAAACATCAACAAAAGCCGGTGGCACAATTTGTCCAAAATGAATATTGAAGCCATGAGAAAATCCCAGAGCATCTCCTTCCTTGAGATAAGGCTTTATTTCTTCGTTATAAACACGTGACTGAATTTCATCGGGCAGCAATATTTGAATGATATCAGCAGCCTGAGCTGCTTCAGCTACAGTCATAGGCTTTATTCCCGCTTCAATTACACTATTCCATTCTTTATCAGTAAATTCATCAAAGGGTTTTCTAAGACCTACTACCACTTCAAGTCCGCTTTCTTTGAGGTTTTGAGCCTGAGCATGGCCCTGTGAGCCAAAACCCATTACCGCTATAGTCTTGCCTTTTAAAAGTTCCAGGTTTGCATCAGCATCATAATACATTCTTGCCATTTTAATTAACCTCCTATAATAATTTTTAATTTTGAATTTTTAATGTTGAATTATTGTAGAACTGCATGGCATTTCTTTTTATTTTAATTTGGTCAATTTAGAAAAATTCAATCCTCTTCTTATAATCACAGGAAAACATCAGTTTTCCTTCCTTAATTAAAAATTAAGAATTAAAAACTCAAAATTATATTAAGCTTTGCCACCGCGAACTATCGCTATTTTACCTGTTCTGACCAATTCAACTATTCCAAAAGGATTGAGTGATTCTTCAATAGCATCTATTTTTCTGGAATCCCCGGTAGCTTCAACTATTAGTGTGTTCCTTCCTATATCAACTATTCTGGCTCTAAATATATCGACTATCTGCACAATCTCAGCCCTGACATTATTGTCTGCCTTCACTTTGATTAAAACCAGTTCTCGTTCCACTGAACGCTCATCGGTAATATCTACAACTTTTATTACATCTACCAGTTTATAGAGCTGCTTGGTTACCTGTTCAATTATCTTTTTGTCTCCTGTAACCACTATAGTAATTCTTGAAATGGTAGGATTCTCGGTTGCCCCTACAGTAAGGCTTTCTATATTATAGACTCTTCGGCGAAAAAGAGTAGTAACCCTGGTCAATACACCAGGCTTGTTTTCTACGGTTACAGACAAAGTATGCTTTTTCATAAATCACTCACCCCCCAGCATATTGAAAAGAGAGCCTCCTGGCGGAACCATAGGATATACATCAGCTTCTCTTTCCACCCAGAAGTCCATGACCACAGGACGATCACTTACTTTCAGAGCTTCTTGCAGTGCTCCGTCTACATCTCCTACATCCTTTATCCTCATCCCGATAGCATCATAAGCTTCCGCCAGTTTGACAAAATCCGGCTGGTGGCTGATATCCGTAAATGAATAACGTCCGCCATAGAAAAGACCCTGCCATTGCCTGACCATACCCAGGAACTGATTGTTAAGGATGCAGATTATTACCGGCAGTTTATACTGAACCGCCGTTCCCAGTTCCTGAATATTCATTTGAATACTGCCATCTCCGGCAATATCTATAACCGTCTTATCCGGGCAGGCGATTTTAGCCCCAATAGCTGCAGGAAAACCATATCCCATAGTACCCAATCCCCCTGAGGTCAAAAAGGTACGGGGATATTTATACTTGTAATACTGGGCCGCCCACATCTGGTTCTGCCCTACTTCAGTAGTAATAATGGCTTCCCCCTGAGTAAGAGCATAGATTTTTTCAATTATATGCTGAGGCATAATACGCCCTTTGGACGATGTTCCATAACGCAAGGGAAATTCTTCTTTCCATCGGTCAATGGTCTTGTTCCACTCACTGTAAGTATCTAATTCATCCAGTCGCTGGTTGATCGCTTGAAGTACCTCCTTGACCTGCCCAACGATGGGTACATCCACATCAACATTTTTCCCTATTTCAGCAGCATCTATATCTATGTGTATAACCCGGGCATGGGGAGCAAAAGTATCAATTTTCCCTGTAACCCGGTCATCAAACCTGACACCCACAGCTATTAATAGATCAGCTTCCCCTATGGCATAGTTTGCGTAGCGTGTACCATGCATACCCAGCATTCCGAGAGCAAGATAGTTGGTTCCCGGAAAACATCCTATGCCCATCAGGGTTGTAGTAACCGGTATCTTTCTCTTTTCTGCCAGTTCTCTTAATTCCGCTGAAGCATTGGAAGAAATTACTCCGCCCCCTGCATAGATAACTGGTCTTTCTGCCTTGTGAATGTGCTCAACCGCAGAAATTACCTGTCCGGAATTATATCCTTTCATTACCCGGTAACCCCTGAGATTTACCTCTTCTCTATCACCCTTGAACTCTATGGAGTTTTCCATTATATCTTTCGGTAAATCCACTACGACCGGACCAGGACGATTGCTGCGGGCAATATGAAAAGCTTCTTTGACTACTCTGGCAACATCCTCTGTCTTCTCCACCAGGTAATTATGTTTGGTGATGGGCAGTGTGATTCCGGTAATATCCGCTTCTTGAAAGGCATCACGGCCAATAAGAGCACTGCCCACCTGACCGGTAAAACAAACCATAGGAACTGAATCCATATTAGCAGTAGCTATTCCTGTTATCAGGTTGGTTGCCCCTGGACCGGAGGTGGATATACAAACTCCCACTTTACCAGTTGCTCTGGCATAGCCATCAGCAGCATGGGCTGCTCCCTGTTCGTGCCGGGCCAAAATATGCCTGATGTCAGAATCATATATAGCATCATAAATCGGCAAGACGGCACCGCCTGGATAACCAAAAACAGTATCAACCCCTTCTTCTTTCAGGCAATGTAACAAAATCTCTGCTCCCTTTAACTTCACCTAAATCACCACCTACTTTTAATTTTGAATTATAAATTTTAATGTTGAATTAATGTAGAAATGCATTCACATTTCTTGGTATTAAATGTTGATTTCGTTTATTGTTCCGCCTTGCAGAAACGGGTATTGGGGAAAGGAAAAATATTTAATAATTGAAAATTAAAAGCGGGCTTTAGGATAGCCCGCTTATCTTTCACCAGTGAATCCTTTTAATACTACTTTTTAAATATTGCACCGGTACTGGCTGATTGTACTGCCTGGGCATATCGTTTCATATATCCTGTTTTTATATTGAGCTCTGGCTCTTTCCATCTGGCGCTTCTTTCTACCAGTAGTGATTCATCGACTAGAAGGTCCAGCCTGTTGGCCGGAATATCTATTCGAATAAGGTCTCCTTCCTCCACCAGGGCTATTAGTCCCCCTGAAGCTGCCTCAGGAGATACGTGTCCAATAGAAGCCCCCCTGGTAGCTCCAGAAAAACGTCCATCAGTAATAAGGGCCACTTCCTTATCCAGTCCCATTCCTGCTACAGCAGATGTAGGAGTAAGCATTTCCCTCATCCCCGGCCCCCCCCGAGGGCCTTCATAACGTATCACAATAACATCACCAGCAACAATCTTTCTGGATAATATAGCCTCAACGGCTTCTTCCTCAGAATCAAAGACCCTGGCTGGTCCTTCATGATGCATCATTTCTGCAGCTACAGCAGATTTCTTGACCACTCCGCCTTCAATTGCCAAATTTCCAAATAGCATAGCCAAACCACCAGTTGGACTATACGGGTTATCAATCGACCTAATAACTGAATTATCAAGAATCGGTTTCCCGGCAATATTTTCACCAACAGTTTTAGTTGTTACTGTAATACAGTCGGTATTTATCAAACCTTTTTTATTAAGCTCATTATAAAGCGCTTGAATACCTCCTGCCTGATAAAGGTCCTCCATATGGTGCCCGCCGGCAGGACTTAATCTGCATAGATTAGGAGTACCAGCGCTTATTTCATTAAACAGCTTAAGATCAATATCTACACCAGCTTCATTCGCGATAGCTAAAAGATGCAAAACTGAATTTGTAGAACAGCCGATAGCCATATCCAGATGAATAGCATTCTTGAAAGCCTCAGGAGTCATTATATCGGAAGGTCTGATATCTTTTTCCAAGAGTTTCATGATCTTCATGCCAGCCATCTTGGCCAATCTGATTCTTTCCGAATAGACTGCAGGAATAGTCCCGTTTCCGGGTAAGCCCATCCCCAGTGCTTCAGTCAGGCAATTCATGGAATTAGCAGTAAACATACCCGAGCACGAGCCACATGTAGGACAGGCATTTTCCTCTAAAATACTGAGTTCATCTATTTCCATTTTTCCAGCAGCAGCAGTACCCACTCCTTCAAAAACCTGGCTGAGACTTAGTTTTTGTCCTTTTACTGTTCCTGCCAGCATAGGCCCGCCGCTGACAAAAATCGAGGGTAAATTCAGCCGGGCAGCTGCCATAAGCATACCGGGCACTATCTTGTCGCAATTAGGTATAAATACCAGGGCATCGAATGCATGGGCAGTAGCCATGATTTCCACCGAATCAGCAATAAGTTCGCGGCTGCCCAGGGAATACTTCATCCCGATATGGTTCATGGCAATTCCATCACAAACACCAATGGTATGAAATTCCAGGGGAGTTCCCCCCGCCATCCGTACACCGGCTTTAACAGCATCCGCAATCTTGTCCAGGTTGATATGTCCTGGTACTATGTCATTTTTTGAGTTCACTATCCCTATAAGCGGCCGGCTGAGTTCTTCGTCAATCAAACCCAGAGCCTTGAAAAGTGATCTGTGGGGAGCCTTTTCCAGGCCCTTTTTGGCATTATCGCTTTTCATATATTTCCTCCTCACACTGGACTCAGCTCAAGTCTCATGTTAATTGTTTATTTAAAAAATCCTGGAGTCATAAATTATTATTAAAAAAGTTTAAAAAAGGATATAAAAAACCCTCTCGTCCTAAAGCTCAGGGACGAGAGGGATTTCCCGCGGTACCACCCTGCTTGTCGCATAGTCATACGACCTCTTGCAGCATATTATGCTTACTTATTAACGGACTTTTGCGTCCGGCATCACCTACTCGGTTTCTGGCCTTTCAGATAGCAACTCCAGGATGATCACTATATGAAATATTGATACCGGTTTTCAGCAAAGCCCGGCTCTCTGTTATCAATTGACTCCATATATCATTTTCCCTTCATAGTTCTTAAGATATTTGGTTATCTATAAAGTATATTTAATGCAGGCATTGATGTCAATACAATATTCTAATGTTTTCTTTCTTTTTTTTGTTCAACCTTACGAATGTATTCTCTCAAATTAATATTCTGTTTCTTGCCCGCCATACCATATTCCTTCTTTTCTCTTTGTTTTATCCTCTTGAACATAGTCCATAGCATTCTGGAACCTTCTTCGCTCTGAGATGCCTCAGACGGGCTCATACCGCTAAGCATGGTTAAACGGGAATAATACCACTTGTTCAGGTACATCTCCTTTAGTATGGTCTCTAACTGAGGATATTCCTTCTTCACTTCACTGCTCAAAATATCAAAGATACCTTCTCCCCTGAGCTCTATACCATCAAATTCCAGAGAGCCAAACATCTTTTCTTCAAACTGTTGCCTGGCTAAATGCATATCATGCTCTCCAAATGTCGATACTGTTACCCAGTTGTTACCCAGCATATATTCAGCAAAAAACCAGGGCTCTTCCAAATCCCCCTTTAACTGATAAAACACCTGACATTCACCGGCTAATTCAATTCCAATGGTCTTCAATTTCTCAATACGCTCCAGAACTTCTTCCATATCTTTAACTATGTAGCGTGCACTTATAAGCCGCATCCCATCATCAAAAGAAATATCCGTGTTTTCTTCCTGAAGCAAAAGGTCTTCAAAGCTGATATATTGCCCGCCAAGGTAGCTGTAGGCAGTTATCAACGATACCTGATATTCCCCCCGGCAAATTATGGGAATATTTTTCTCGCAAGTCAAGAGCTTATGGAAATCAATAATAATTGAATGCTGGCTGGCAATAATAACAAATTCATCTCCATTGAGTACCAGGTCAGCAACAACACCGCATAGGGCGGATATACCCTGATTAAAATCATCTGCAGTGAAACTTACCCGCATATGCAAACCATAAGGTAATTCTTCTATCTCTTTAATGTTATCGACTCTATCAAGTACGGAAAAAAGCCCGTCTACATCAACAACTTCATAAACCCTGCAAAAAACCTGTGTATTAAAGGGATTTGACTCGGATTTAGCGTCTATTATATCCATTTTGACTTTTTCGATTTTATTTATAGACCAACCGATTCCTGCTTCATTCACCAGATAGAAATTATACTCGTTTCGGTATACTTCTCTATCCTCAACACTTATTGAATAAGCAGTAACTTTAGCCGCATTTTTAGAACCATATACTTCTGCCACCTGCCCTTCCAGGATTGCAGCCCCCAGGCTAAGCATGTCTTTAATTTGTTTTAAAAGAGAAACAGATGAAAAATCCTTGCTGGATAAGAGGGAAAATATATAACTGAGGTCTTTATGTTTAATAGCATAGAAAAAGTTGTTGACCAATTGTCGGGGAGAAAGTCTCATTGATAACCTTCTCGTCAAGTCTCTTTCTTTCTCATAATCCAGATTAACTTTTTTGTCCAGGTATTTTTGATAAAGGAATTTTCCCAGAGCGGGTCGGCTCATATGGCGAATATTAAAAGCATAGGCCTGGCAAATCAAAAAGCAAGCTTCATCATAACTGATTTCCAGCATATCAGACAAAATCTTTCTATCCTCTTCGTACTTTTTCAGCGGCATATCTTCAATGAGAAAAAAACTATGAATTCCGTCCGGACAATAGGTAAGATAAAAACACTCCACATGCACCCCTTGGCCGCCAGTATCCCAGGCAATATCCAGGGTTATTCTTCCAGTGTGACGGCTATAACTGGCATAAGCTTTTATAAAATTCCCATCAAAAATGTGTGGCGGGCTTATATCCATTCCACTCATTTTATATTTATCCAATGCCCGATTGCATAAATAATCCAACTCTTTGCCATACTCCAATTTAATCAAATAAAAGAACTCAATCATTTCCTTTTCATGAAAAGCTGACAATCCTTCTATAAGATAAGGCCGAATATCATAAGGAATTTCTTCTATTATTTCCAGCACAAATAAGCGTCCCTCATTGTTGCCTACAAGCCTGCTTATATCTTTTTCCAGGTTTCTAAGAGCAGACCTGGAAAAAAGCTGCTGTTTCTTTTTTTTCATAAAGATCTCCTGTCTTATTAATAAAAGCACCATTTAATCTGTTCTCTATTACTCTCTAAAATAAAGCTGACAATAGTTCTTTAATTTCCTAGTTGTAATGTATCATTTTTATCCTTCTTATGGCAAGGAAAGCTCTTAACGATCTCTTAAACACCTATTATTCACAGTAAACCCATATTAGATACAAAAAAACTATAAATATATTCAGCTATGTTTAAAATTCATCCATAGTCAATCAATAATTTTCAAGATCTATAATTTAGTCGTATTTTAGTGAAAAATGCAAAAACAGGCAGGAATTATCCAGAAAAATATAGAATGAAGCTATAGATTCAATCAAGAAATAATATGTTTTTGAAAAAAATTCGGGGGGAAAAATGAGAAGGATTGCTATTCACAACCTGGCAACTAACATGATAGTTGCCAGAACAGTCTATGCCAGCGATGGACGCATTCTTTTACATGAAGGTATTGCCCTTAATAAAGATTATATAAAACGTTTGGGAGACCTTGGTATAATTTCTATTTATATCAGGGATAAGTTTGTTGAGGATGATAATATAAAAGATGTAGTATCAGAAAAAATCCGGGTCGAAACTATTCAGGCAATACGCGACAACTTTTATGAACTGGAAAAAGGGCGTAGATTGAACACCAAAAGAATACATACTCTGGTAAATAATTTAATTGACGAACTCCTGATAAATAGCAATTTATTGGTTAACCTTGCTGACATTCGCAGTTTTGATGATTATACCTTTGCTCACTCAGTTAATGTAGCCATATTATCAATTATGACGGGAATTACTATGCAGTATAATGAATTACAATTGAAAGAATTAGGGATTGGAGCTCTGCTTCATGATCTCGGCAAAACAAAAATCGATGTCAATATTTTAAATAAGCCTGATGACCTGAATAAAGAGGAATTTGAAGAAATCAAACGCCATCCACAATACGGTTTTGACATGCTCAGAAAGCACGATGATATTTCTTTATTGTCAGCGCATATTGCTTTTCAACATCATGAACGCTGGGACGGTCACGGATATCCACGACAATTATCCGGTGAGAAAATTCTGGAATATGCACGAATAGTAGCAGTGGCAGATGTCTATGATGCCCTTCTGGCAGATCGCCCGTATCGCCCTTCTTATTCCATCAATCAGGCCAGTACTATAGTTAAACGCATGGCTGGTACTTTCCTGGATGTCAACTGCGTGGATGCATTTCTCTCAAACATCGCTATCTTCCCCATCGGCAGTTTTCTCGAGTTAAATACAGGTGAGACCGGAGTTGTAGTTGATGTAAATAAAGAAATGCCTTCACGCCCGATAGTTAAAATCATTTATGGAAAAGATCGGCATCCCTTATTTAAATCCCACGAAATCGACCTATCAAAACTATCTACTATTACTGTCAAAAAAGTTCTGACAGGGCAAGAAATTTCATTATTAAGTAATGAATTCTAAAACTCTTCGCCAAACTGTTCTTTCCTCTATTTGATATCCAGTACAAAAGCCCCTATTTTGATTGCATATCAGTGAATACCTGGGGCAAAGAGATAGTATTTTAATTATAGTGGCAGTCAGACAATAATACTAAAGACTCGTCAACCCTCCAAGTGCTGAGTGCCGGACTCTTTGTTATATAGCTTTAAGCTTTTCAAATCTGCGTATTCATAATGAATACCAACCAAAAAAGCATCCGGATCCCTGTGGTTTTGAATATTTCTTGACTTAGTGGCACTTGGAAAAATTGCTTCTTATTATATGTGTATAGGATTAAATTTTTATCACAAACTATTAAAGGTGATTTTTATGATGATTAAATTTTTAAGCTTTGTTTTAATCCTAATGCTTGGTGGGACACTATTGTATTTATTGGTTAAAAAAGTTTTTCCCTCCTTGATAAGTAAGAGCTGATAATTATATCCTGATATAATTATCAGCTCTCCCGCTCAAAATATACTATAAAAGGAGGGATATATGTGACAAGATATCGTACCACTGATGGGAAAGAAGATATGAAACAGAAATTTCAAACTTTTGGTGCTATGGCAATTCCTCTGGCGTTTATTAACGGCCTGTTTTTTGGAGGATATGCCCTGAGAAAAATACGGCAGTACTGGGAAGGCGGTCCGATGGACTAATTAATCCTATCGTCTGCAAATTCGGAGCCTGGTTCTGGTATTAGAGAAGACAGTATCTGGCTCCGGTTTCAGTCGCTTTCTGTTTCATTAGTCAAAAGCCGCTCAATCAACGTAGCTGGTGTAGTACGCCTCAATCGCGGCTTTTGCTAATTCTTTGCTTTTCTCCTGGCCTGCTCTGACGTTGCAGAGCAAGCATTTGAATAGCTATTTCAATTTAAAAGTATCAGTAATGTCTTTTAACTCCCTGGACAGGGCTTCCAGCTCTTTGCTTATTTCAACAATACTCTGGACAGCCGCTAACTGGTTCTGGGTTACTGCAGTTACTTCTTCGGCTGATGCTGCTGATTCTTCCGTTACTGCCGATACGTTTTCTATGGCCTGTATTATCTCATCAACCGATGCCAGAACTT
>JAHDSE010000051.1 GCA_018432955.1 Syntrophomonadaceae bacterium | reverse complement strand
TTAATTGACTTTTTCTCAATTACATGCCTCCATTTTCCCCATTGAATTTCTGGTTAATCAGCTCAGGATAGCAAATCTTTTCATTCAATCCGGCTGAAATAATTCATCTTGTTTTATTTTCTCTTTGAATACAAAATAAGAATTAATAATGCTGCTACCATACCTCCCAGCATGTAAACCGTATCTACGGGAAGCCCTGATTTTTCAACAGGCTGAGGTTTCACAGGTTGAGACTTATGAACTTCTTCATGTTCTACGTTTTCACTGTCCTGATCCGAGTTCAAGACTGCTTCAGTATTATTTTCCATTTTTTCCCGGATTTCCGATGAATTCTTTTCCGTGACAGTTTCTATTTCTTCTAATGGATGGGCAGGTGTTATAGCTAAGGTTTTTCCCATGAGGGTTACTTTTCGAGTAGTGCCTCACACACTTACCTTAAAGTCTCCCGGGGGGACTGCTTTTGTATTATATGAATAACTGAAGTCCCCTCCTGAATCTGCTTTTATCCTCTGAACAGCAGTAATTTTCAGGTTCACCGTTGAATCTCCATTTTTAGCGTCTCCATCCATTTTTATCTGATAGGTTCCTGGAGGGACACTTGACTGCGTTACAGTTGCGATGTTACCGGAAGCTTCTGAACTCTTGGTTATCCAGATTAGCATTTTTACTCTGACATTGAGGTTTCTGGCATCACTTGCCTGTACTGTAAAGCGGTTATTGAACCCATCCGGAATTTTGACGTCTTCGAGTATGTACTCATACTCCCCTCCGGATGCCTGAACATCCTTTTCAAAGCTTACCTGTATTTCAACCTCCTCTTCCGGAGAAGCGCTTCCCTTGATTCTAAGGGTGTCTCCAAGAGTGGGGTTCTCGGGGGATATTTCCCAGCTGTCAACCGCGGCAGCTGCAGGTAAAATTGTCAGTAGAGCCAGAATCAAAACCGAAAAAGAGACAGTTATAAAGAGATGTTCTTTTAGCCTTTTATGGGGATGAGCTGATTTTATCACGGGAACTACTCCTTTAAAATTCGGGTATACTTTTTATTTTTATTATGTGCATACTTAAATTTTTTGAAATATTTTACAAAAGTAAACATTTATAATAATGCTAAAGATCGATGTTTTGCAAACATTTTCTGTAATAATCTATTAATTTTTTGTAAATAGTAATCCGGGCCCTCTGCGAATTAAATATAAATTTTTATATTTTGTTTTGTTTTTTAAGGCATACCCTGATTTTTTTCAAACTCATCAATTTTTTAATCTGTATCACCTGTTATTTTCTGCTTTTACTTTCTATTATTTTTTAGTACATGAATTAGTAATGTTATTTGATGTTTATATTCTTTTCTCGCATTTTCTTACATTGACTTATATAATATTTTTAACAAAAATTTTTGCGTTTGATACTGACATCCTTATTTAGTCCCGATTTTTTTGATCTATTCTTGATTTCTATTATATTTTTGCTTTATGTTTCATGCCAGAAATGAACTTTGTATTATATGTTAATCGTTTAACTTCTTAAGAAACTTTTTTATACTTTGCAATCATCGTATACGAATAATTTCACAAAATCTTGTGTGAAACTAATCAATTATTTATGGGAGGTATACTTATGCTGTTAAGCATAATTTCATCAAGTGCTATTTCCTCGAGTGCAATTTCCTCAAGTGCAATCTCTATGGTTACAAGTCCCGGGATCCCTCAATATGGTGCTGCGGTGGTTGTAGGGCTCATAAGCCTTCTTTCTTTGAAGGAGATCCTTTCAGCATCCGAGCACTGGAACAGATCACTGGACAGTTCTTTTAATATGACAATTCTGCCTTTGCTGTTCAGCTTTGCTGCAATTGTCGTTTACAAAGTAACCGGAGTAATTTAAATTCCGCATTTCCGGAATCATTCTCTTTTTTGCCGCATCAGACAGGTTTCGTGCAACTTTGCACTATTATTTTTTTAATACTTTCTGATTTATTTCAGTCACTTTTTAGCTATTTTTAAATTTTCGCGTCTTTCTGTCATTATTTTTTCTGTGTATCAAAATAAGAAAAGACCGTTTAACATTAAAGCTGAACAGAATAAATAAACTGTAAAGAAAGTGACAACTCCAAGACAAACCAACATTTTAATTAATAATTAAAAGTAAAGGGCAAATAAGAGGAAAAATAACTGGAGAATATCCGGATAGAAAAAGTTGAAGTTAAAGTTGAATTTAACTTTCGAATAATGAATTAGAGGATCGAATAAATTAAGTTGTTCAGGTAGATAATATCTCAAAAAATTTCAATTTTTTTTGTTTGGTAAACATAATATTATTTGATTGTGAAACTTGATTGTGAAACTTGATTGTGAAACTTGATTGTGAACTTACTTCTCTATTTCGATAAACCCTATCCATGACAAATTATTTTCCAGTTTACACTTTATTACTTTTTTCTTTTTCTATCTTTTTTATTTATTGTTTTATATTCTTAATCTCCACTATTTTTACAAAATCTTTTGCAAAACTTTTTATAGGGCATCTTTCCGTACACGAATATTTTCTATAATGTTTCATGCCAGTTTACTCCTGAAGCCCTTTAAAATTTTTCTGTTACCTTAATTTCTTCTTTTTTGCATGATCTTTTTCTGCCTCAGAATTACGGGCTTTCCTTTTTCCCTGTCTATTATAAAATCTCCTGTCCTGGATATTAAGTAGATAATCATGAGGAGACTGAGAATATAGTCAGGCAAATACTGGCTATATATGTTTATTTTTTAGTGGCTGTTAGCAGGGATATTTATCTGTCTTTTATACAGTTTCACTGTTCATTTTTTTACATCTGCTCCTTGATTAATCATGTCAATTACAGCCTATTTTTTTCAGGTAAACAGGTTTTCTATTCCAATAACCTCTCCCTCTGCAATGTATTACGTGCTGGAGATAGGACCGCTCATAAGCCTGATTCTAATATTTTCCTGTTATTAATTTTAAAACCGTGTTCAATGAATCCGGGAGGACAATAAAGGCATCTACCCGCTATTAAAATTTAGGAACTTGGAAAAAGTGTTTTATAGTATGTTGTATTATTATACCAATGATCTAAGATTATGTCAGTAGTCTATTATTATATCAATGATTCTCCAGTATCCGGGGTATATGCTTTAATGTTTAAAGGGGTGTCTTTATGCTCTTAAGTATAGTTTCAACCAGTGCTATTTCCTCAAGCGCTATCTCTTCAAGTGTAATTTCCATGGTCACAACCCCTGGTCTTCCTCAATATGGGTCTGCTGTAGTTGTCGGGCTGATTTCCCTTCTTTCCTTGAAGGAAGTTCTTTCCGCATCCAAATACTGGAATAGACGACTTAATAACTCTTTTAATTTGCCAATTATTCCTTTACTGTGCAGTTTTGCTGCGATTGTCGTTTTTAAGGTTGCTACAATCCTATGAGATTATTACTTCTCTTTATTACTTCTCTTGAAATTACCGGCTCTTTTTTGAAAAAAAGTTTTTTTTCATCTTATCTTTTTTATTACTTTCTCATTGCTTCCTGTCGTCAGTATGCTCTAATTTTTCTTTTATCTCTTAAAAAGGGGTTTTCCATTTTTGTTTAATTCATGATATCAGGTTTTCTTTCAGGAATATTATGGTTTTTTCGAAATAGTAGAGAAAGGAGATCTGAAAAATAAAGAATATAAGAAAAGAAAAATGGATCGGGAAGAAAACCCAGAGAAAATTTTAAAAAATTTATTGAATTTTAATTTGGTTTTGTATGAATTGTTTAGAGTCCTGGTAAGATATTTAGCTGGTGGGGCAGGATCCCGAAGAGGAAAACGTTAACAAAACCGTGAAGGACCGCAATAAAAGGCAAGCTCCTTGTTTTGTAGAAAGCGAGTCCCATGATAAGCCCTACAAAACCCGTATAGAGAATTTCCTGAAAAGTGCCGTACCCTGAGTGCATCAGCCCGAACATAAGGCTTGTAATCAACAGGGCTTCCCGGACGGTGAGAGCTTTTTCGAGCCTGCTTTGCAGGATTGACCTGAAAATCAGTTCTTCAACAAGCCCCACGAAAAAAACCATTATAAAGGTAAGCTTAAGAAGATTTACAAAAGTCAGGTCCGGAATCAGGTATCCTGACCGGATTGTAAGGTATTCCCCAAATCCGAGTAAAAAACCCAGAGGAACTGCAATAAGCATGTAAGGCACGAAATTCTTCATAGTTATGCCTATCTGCTCAAGGGAATCACGCTGGTGAAGTATAATAATTATCACAGGAATTGCAAGGGGTCCGTAGACAAACATGAAGGTGTAAAGGGTAGTTTCAAAAAATATCGGCATTGAAAGGTTAATAAGCCTGAGTACGGGCAGAAGCATCAATGCCTGATATATCCTGTGTACCTCCGGATCTTTTAAAAATATGTCTGAAAGAGAGAGGGAGATAACGATCCCTATATGTACCCAGACAGCTGCACCCATCCTGCCTGAAAAGATCAGAAGTTCCGCAATTGTTATGCCCAGGACAGGAAGTGCCGTAAGAAGCCTGAGCCGTTTGGCTTTGAATTCTTCCTGACTATTTTCCTTAATATTTTCCTGAATATTTTCCTGAATATTTTCCTGAATATTTTCCTGACTATTTTCCTGAATATTTTCCTGAACATTTTTCTGAACATTCTGGACACCCCGGACATTCTCCTGAATGTTCTGAATCTTCTGGGCGTCCTTAATATTTTCCTGAATTCTCTGAACGTCCTGACCCTTCTCCATGCCAGATTCTTCAGGCCCTGTTATTTTCCTGATTCTGATCCGGGGGAGTCCTTTTATATATTTTTTTGTAACCTCCGGATTTCCAGAAGTTATGTGCAAATACCCTATAAGAATCAGAACTGCTGCCCCGATTCCTCCTGCGGTATATATGATGTCTACATACTGCTCGATTTTCTGAATTGGGTCGGGATCTTCATGCAGAACCGATGCAGATACGGAGTTTTCTGTTTCTCCCGAAACCTCTGAATATATCTGTTCTGAAAGATGCCCTGTATCTGTTGAAGGGGATAATTCCAGGCTGCTTCCTGGTGCGGCATGTGCAGAAATTGCCAGCAGGGTCAGAGTAAGGACTGAAACGATAACCTGAATATTCAGTTTTTTTTGCTTATTGTGATAATTAGTTGGTTTTCGCACGGAAATTGCTCCTCTTTCAAACAGGGCAGTCCAGATTTATTTTGTGGACATCCTATTAAATGTTTTTTAGTTGTTTTCCTTATTAAATCTTGGGGATGTTATACGACTTTCATATTATACAGGTTTTTATTATAAAATCTTATATGAAGTTTTGTAGATAGTTAGATGTTTTAATTTCCAGGGTCCAAACTTAAAGAGTCTAAACTTAAAGGGTCTAAACTTAAAGGGTCTAAACTTAAAGGGTCTAAACTTAAAGGGTCTAAACTTAAAACTGGAGCAAAAAAGTTTTGAGTCCGTAAAAATATTACAGACCCGTTTTCCATAAGAACTTTTTCAGGATTCCGAATAATCGAATTTTCAGAAGAAACCCGATAAATAAAACCCGGAGCCTGAATCCGGTATTTCGGATTTGAACAAAATGGCACAGATCAAAAATAAGATTCCGGGCTCCAATCCTACTTTTTCGAGTTATGAAATTTTCTGTATCAGTTGTATCAGTTGTATCAGGTGTATCAGTTGTATCAGGTCCCTGTTGAGTTTACATCTATCCAGAGGTGGAGGTCCCGGTAGGACGTGTTCTTATCTGTCTCGTTAAAGAGCAGGAACTCAAGTTTCATGTTTTTCCCTTCTTCCGGAGGAATGAACGTTAGAGATTTTTCCCAGGTCTCGTTATGTGCGAGTGATACCTGCTGCATATTTCCAGGAATTGGAAGGGATTTATTTTCAAGCCTGACGTCCAGTGTATAGTTTACAGGCCTGTACTCGTGGTTTACGACCCCTATAATTACTTTCCCGCTATCTCCGAGTGTGTAGTTTGTCGGGTAATTATCAGCCATTCCTTCAGGCCCGAGGATATAGAACTCCGTGAAGTGTTCCCCTTCTTTTGGGGTAATAATCACATACACAAGGGTTGTAACGGAGAGAAGAATGGAAATAACCAGAATGATTGTAAGAGTCCTGTCAAGTCCTGGTTCGGGCTTTTCCAGAATTTCTGCTTTTATTTCGAGCAGGGTTTTCCTGAAGGGAACCTCAAAGGCATCAGCTTCGGGAAGTTTTGCCCTCCTTATGTAGGCAAGCCCGCACATTATAATTGTGAACACTGACAGGCTTATCAGGATTGGCAGAAGCCTTATTCCCCACGGGGTATAGTTAAGCCCAAGACCTATCAGGGGCACCACTGCAATACTCAGCCCGAAGGAAAGGGCTGTCCTTTCAATGCCGTCAAGGTCTGATTTCGCGGGAAAAAGTGCAGCTATCAGGGCATATCCTGGCAGGAAAAGTACAAGGGGCAGGCCGAGGATATTGCGGAACACAGTTTCACTTAATCCGGGCATGAGCACAAAGAGATCGGTAAGGAGCACAAGCCCTATAACGGTCAAGAGGTCTGAAGGAATTTTCTTTCCGGTCATTCAGGTCATCCGGCATATTATTTAAAAAAATTATTATATTTCTCCAATTTCTTCCGGAGAGTTACTATTTTTTCCTCATACATTTTATTCTTTCGCTCTTTCCACTTTATTTGTTTGTTCCGAGGAATTTTTTTCGTTCCTGTATTTTTTCTTTTATGTATTCAGGGCTCCATCCTTATACATTTTTTGCTTCAGTTTTTCCCCTTTTATTATTTAATTTCTATGTATATCTTTTGATTCGACTCGTCATTTTCCATTTAATTTGAATTTGATTTTAAATTTGATTTCATTGGTCATCGGTTAAGGAATTTTTTTGCCTGAAAGCTATCGATTTTGCACCAGAAGCCTATCTAAAATTTTGGTCGATTTACATGAAATCGATATCCTGTTCATGCCTATAATGAACTTAAATATTTGATGAATGTCGTAGGAATGGAGGCAATTTATCACGATTCTTCACTTAACCGAAGACGCATGAATTTGATTTTAAACTTGATTTTGATTTTAAATTTGATTTTGACTTTGATTTTGATTTTAAATTTGATTTTAATATATACTTCCCAATAAAGCCTGGAAAAATCTTGAAATTATTTTTTCAGAGTTTTTCTATCCTGTCTTCTTCTCCCTTTATCTAAATGCGGCAAGTGGGATATATTTCAGGCCAGACTCCAAATCTACGGTTTACAGGAGAAATTTATCAAGAACACGGGAAAGCCCGCGGTGTCTGAAGGCGGAATTTTTGTGCCCTTATGCTGTTGTTTTTTCGAAATTAATTTTTATCTTACTTTATATATCTTTTTTATGTTCTCCTTTTCCCGTATTTTTTGTACTTACGTAGTTCAATCGTATAATGTTATATCCGTATAATCAATGGCTCTTCAGATGCTATTATTACTCATTTATTATTATATCACAGTACATCTGTCAATAAATTTATATATTCGCGGCCCAGATGTCAATCTAAAAAATTAAAGTATATTTGGGACTCAAACAGTTATAAAGTTGGTCTGGATTGCGGTGCAGCGACCGGTATTTAATGACGTTTGAGCCGCTTTAATTATTTCTACTTTATAATATAAATTAAAATGGGGTCATACACATGAGCAGCGAACTTCTTATGAGCAGTACAGAGTATCCGGCTCATCAAGAACACAAGCGTTTCAGGGGGGCACCCTCTCAAAATATAACTGTAATCCTTCCGGCATGCAATAATGAAGTTTCAATCGGAAGCCTTATCCTTCTCACCAGGCTCTATGCCGACAATGTAATTGTTGTCGATGACGGCAGCACTGACAGGACAGTTGAAGTCGCCAGGAAAGCCGGAGCCCATGTAATTGTTAACGAAGCCTGCAAAGGAAAAGTCGGATCCCTCAGGATTGGCTTCACAGCCGCAGCTGACCTGGGAGCAGATATTATAATAACTATGGACCCGGACGGCCAGCACAACCCTGCAGATATTCCCAGAATCGTAGCCCCAATAATTAAAGGCGATGCAGAAATGGTGAACGGCAGCCGCTACCTGAATTATCCCGGCAAAAATTCTTCCGTTTACAGCCGCACGGGCCAGACCATGCAGGACATTTCTGCAAATATGAACTTCAACCTCAAAATTACCGACACTCAGAGCGGTTTTCGCGCCTATGCAGCCTCTACAAAGAGTATCTTCCGCTTCAGCGGCAAAAAAACAGCCATAGAAAACGAAATGCTTGCCGACGCCGGCAGGTCAGGGCTCCGCATTGCTGAAGTCGAGATAGGGGCCTGCACCAGCGTCGGAGCTTCGATCCGGGACCCGGTAAAGTACATGATGGGAGCCCTGAGAACCGTGGCTGAAGATATAGAAGCCAACAAGCCTCTGTACTTCTATTCCGTGCCAGGCTTTGCACTTGCGACATGCGGCTTCTTTATGGGTTTCAAATTCATGGCAGATTATTTCTTCGGAATCGCAAGCCTCAACTTCGGGCACACATTCCTTATGGTCTTCCTTGCCCTTGCAGGCGCATACATGACTCTCAGGGGAATAATTGCCCACTCGATGGCAGGAGCGGTCAGACAGACCGATTCTACCTGATATTTTATTCAGTAAAGGCAATTTAAACCAGCACGGCATTAAATCAATTCAATCTCTTTAAATAACAAAGCCCTGATAACTATTCAGGAACACGGATCTGAGCATTCAAACGAACCAAGTTATTGTTTTTTATTTCCGTGCCTGAATAGTTATATTTATACTTATATATTCACCGTTTACTTTATATGCAGTTAAATCCCTATAATTTCGTTAGATCTTTAAATGTATTATTCTGGGGTTATTCGAATGAATAATGAACTGATGATGGGCAAAAACACCCATTTAGTAGCAAAAAATGAGGAAATTCCGGATGTAAGAGGAATATCCCCGCAAAATATAACCGTGGTACTCCCCGCGTTCAACGAGGAAGTCTCCATCGGCAGCATAGT
Source organism: Syntrophomonadaceae bacterium (assembly GCA_018432955.1). Taxonomy (GTDB): domain Bacteria; phylum Bacillota; class Syntrophomonadia; order Syntrophomonadales; family Syntrophomonadaceae; genus SV3-B162. The sequence goes on along the minus strand of JAHDSE010000051.1, from coordinate 5,065 downwards.
CCTCCTAACGAAGCACTACTGCGACACCGTGATCGTGGTCGACGACGGAAGCTCGGACCGCACAGCCGCAATAGCCAGAAAAGCAGGAGCCCACGTAATTGTCCACGAGGCAAATAAAGGCAAAGGAGCAGCCCTCAAGACCGGCTTCACAGCCGCAGCCGACCTTGGCGCAGATGTGATTGTTACAATGGACTCTGACGGGCAGCACAACCCTGCCGAAATCCCCAGGCTCGCAGCCCCAATCATAGACGGCACGGCAGAGATGGTAAACGGCAGCCGCTACCTGAGCCATAAGGACAAAAATACCCCTATTTACCGCCGCGTCGGGCAGACTATCCTTGATACTGCCACAAATATGAATTCCGGCCTCAAAATTACAGATTCCCAGAGCGGTTTCCGCGCCTTTGCAGCTTCAACAAAGGACGTTTTCCGGTTCAACGCCAGAGGCATGGCAATAGAAAGCGAAATGCTTGCCGATGCTGGCAGGTCCGGGTTAAGGATCAAAGAAGTGGAGATCGGTGTAAGGTATGATGTTGACGGCTCAACCGTAAGCCCGATAGAACATGGTTTAGGCGTCCTTGTTATGATTTTAAAGGATATTGAATTTAACAAGCCTCTTTATTATTTTACAGCTCCCGGCCTTGCACTTGGAGTAGGCGGGCTGTATATGGGCGCTCATTTCCTGCAAATTTATTTTATGGGAGGGGGCTTGAATTTTGGACCCACGATGCTCATGATTCTTTTTATTGTTGTAGGGACTTTTATGGCATTGACAGGAATATTGTTGCATTCTGTGTCTGCGATTGAGAGGAGAACAGAAGCTGTTTAAACTATTTTAATCGGGCTTTTTCTTGAAAATACTGTGAGTTGAACCTAACACATATCCTCATATGGTCGATGGATTTGCATACGTATTGATGAGGCGTCCAAAGGACAGGTAAAATTAGTGAGTAGTGTAGATCGTATATGCAGTTTTAAGAAGTTCTGAGTTTTTACTGAATTTAGGATAAGCGGTAATATGATCTTGCTTACTCTTATAAGGACTTTTATGATATTTACAGAACCTGCCGTATTCGATGACTGGATTGATTTTTCAATAAGATGGAGAAGTTATCAATGAAAATCCTTATTACCTCAATAATTGACCTAAAAAAATCTCAGCATAATAGGCCCCATCAGTTTGTTAAATATCTTTCGAAAAATCATGATCTAACAGTTATTAGTATCAATGATTGGTGGAAAGGTGGACAAGATAATTTGGAATCATATTCAAGGGAGTTTGCTGATATTTTCGACAGGATAAATTACATTTACTTGTCTGACAAAAAAATAAGTCCGATCCTTCAAGAAGTTCTTTGGACAAAAAAAGTAAACGAAGTAGTAAAAGAAGGTTTTGATGTACATCTGAATTACAACACTCTAGTATCTGGGTATGTCGCATCTCAAAAAATACCCACTGTTTGTGATTTAGCTGATGATCTTGGTTCTATGATCAGGTCTTCTCCTCAAATACCTAAAATATTAAGACCTTTTGGTGGGATGTTGGGCGATTATTTTCTCCACGAAAATCTTAAAAAATCTAAATTAATTACTTTAACTACAGGAAATCTAGTTGATTCTTGCAATGTTCCTCTGGATAAATATGTGGTGGTCCCCAATGGAGTTGATACTTCTCTTTTTAAACTCCAAGATAACGCAAAGGCAGATTTAGGCCTTAAAGGTTTTATAATTGGTTATGTTGGGGTTCTTAGAGAGTGGGTAGATTTCAAGCCTGTTTTTATGGCTTTGAAGTCGATGAACCCAGAAATAAGATTATTAATTGTTGGAAAAGAAGGATATTTTGATGAAAATGTGGAATTGGCGGAGAGGTGTGGTGTAGCCGATAAAGTCATATTTGCTGGTATGATACCCTATTCTCGTGTACCACAGTATATCTCTGCTATGGATGTTTGCCTCATTCCTTTCAGGAAAGGTGGGATCTCCGAAAATGCTTTGCCTCTTAAGCTGTTTGAATATATGGCTTGCGAAAAGCCTGTAATATCAACAGAATTGAAAGGGGTAAAGAATGCCGTTAAAAATATGGTAATGTATGCAAATACTGAAGAAGAATTTACTACTGTATTTAATGATTTATATAATAATGAAAAATTAAGGTATGAAATGGGCGTAGCTGGAAGACATTTTGTTGAAAAAAATTACGAATGGGGAAAAGTTGTTGAAAAGTTAGAAAATATATTAACAAGCATCTCATCAAAGTGATGAATAAGTTTCGAAATATCAAAGATATTGTGTAGCTCACATAGATTGTTATAATTCTAGATTTTTATGTAAACAACTCCAAAAATGACATTTTTTCTATTGATAGTATTTAACCTACACAAGTGAAGCGATGAAAGTAAAAAACTTTTTAGAAACTAAAGGGGTTGTAATCAATTTATGAAGATTCTTTACGTCATTAACAGATTTTACCCTGCAATTGGTGGAGCTGAAACTCATGTATATTTATTGAGTAAATACCTTGCAAAAAATGGGCATGAAGTTACAGTCTATACCACGAATAGTTTATCAAGTAAAGATATAACAAACTTAAGTTTAGTTCCTCCATTCATTAAACCCGGTGAATCTAAAAAAAAATGCTTTGATGAGACAATAGACGGTTTCTCCATAAAAAGGTTTGATTTAAAGTATAGATATTGGAGTTTCAATTGGATACCTAATATGTTCAGAGAACTAAAAAATAATACTAATGATTTTGATATTGTTCATGCTCATGGGTATCACATATCTACATCTTTAATAGCATGCTATTATGCAAAAAAATGTGGTAAACCGTTTATACTTACAGGGCATGACTTAATCATTCCAGATAATCTCTCGCCAGATGCTAAAATTTTTAAAAAAACATACGATGCAATTTTTGGAAAATACCTCTTAAAGAATGCGAGAAGATTAATTGCGTTAACTAGTGATCATATTCAGCAGTATAATGAAAGAGGGGGAGATACTAATAAAATTAGAATCATTCCAAACGGTATAGAGTTAACAAAATACAATAACGTAGAAATCCCTTCTGAATTCTTAAGAAATTTTGGAATTTTTGAAGAAGATATTATTTTACTTTTTGTTGGAAGAATCGAGAAATACAAAGGTATTCAAGATGTAATTGAAATAATGCCTTCTTTATTGAAAAAATATCCTTCGATTAAATTCGTTGTTGTTGGAAAAGAGTACGGGTTTTTGGGGGAATTGGAGAATCTAAGTAGAAGATTGAATTTGGGTGATAAAGTGATCTTCACTGGGAATGTCTCTGAAGAATTTTTAGTAAAGCTATATAAAAGAGCAAATTTCTTTATTCTTCCGTCTAAAATGGAAGGTTTTGGTATAGTTTTTTTAGAAGCGATGGCTTCTTCCACTTTATGCATAGCCTATCCAATTCCAGCTGTAAGGAAATTAATACAAAACAAAAAGAATGGTATATTAGTTAATGATCAAAAAGAGCTCCTTAACAATATTTTATATTATCTAGAAAATTTCAAAGAAAAAGCTGAACTTGAAAGGAATGCCATGGAATATGTAAAAAATTATGACATTAATAATATAATTACAAGTATTGAAGGTGTTTATTCGGAGGGAATTAATGAAAATATGCTTGATAGGTGATTTCTCCACTCCAGATGAAGCAAGAAAGGTCATGGCTCGCTACATGTTAAGAGAGTTATCAAAAACTAATGAGGTATTGCCAATAAATATTCCGGACATTTATAAGATTCATGTATGGGAAGAATTTAAGTCTTTTAGTCCTGACATAATACACTATATCCCTGGTGCTTCTACTTTTAGTTTCGTAATTACTAAGATTATGAAAATATATTCTAAAAATGCGAAAACTGTGATGTGTTCAACTCTGAATGCATTCCATGGTTTTTCTCATGGATTTTATTATGGAGTTTCCTCCCTTTCTAAATATTTGATCCCGTTAATAAAAGCAGATGTAATACTCGTTCAATCTAAGCAACCTGAGATAATATTTCGGGATCTTAAATGTAATATTAAATTCTTTGTTTGTAGCGGTGTAGATACTCAAAAGTTCACTCCAGCATCTGAAAATGAAAAAAAAGAATTAAGAGAGAAGTATGGAGTTGCTAGAGAAAAATTTATAGTTTTACATGTAGGTTCTGTTAGAAAGTGGAGAAATGTGGGTGTTTTGAATGAAATTAGTAATATTTCAGATGTTCAAGTTGTCATAGTTGGAAGAAACTCTACAAAATTTGAAAAAGATATTGCGTTAGAATTGGAAAAAAATGGATGTAAGATAATAAATGAATATGTCCCTAAAATTGAAGAATTGTATGCTCTTTCAGATTGTTATGTATTTCCTACAGTTGATCCTACAGGAAGTATCGATATACCTCTATCAGTATTAGAAGCAATGTCCACAAATTTACCTGTAATCTCAACAAAATTTGGGGGATTGGAAAATATTTTTGAGGAAAAGGATGGATTTTTGTTTACAGATAGTAAAATGAACTTTGTAGAACAAATAACCAAAATAAGAGAAAGTAACACTCAAGTTAGAACAAGAGATCTTGTAATTCCTTATTCTTGGGAAAATATAGCAATAAAATTGAGTCAATTTTATAAAGACTTGTTGCATTAAAAGGCTATATTAGTAGTCAAGATAAGATATCTTTACAAAATAGTTTTTCAGTTTTTATGGTGGAAATATGAAAAAAGCCACATTGATTTGTTTTAATGGTATCGATGGATCTGGAAAGACTACAATATCCAAATCCTTTAAAAATGCTTTAGAAAAACTGGATATTTCATGCAAGTATTATTGGTGTGGCTGGCGAGGATTTGAGTCTTGGGCATTCAAGCCAATGATTAGTATAATAAAAAAAACATCTAAAATAGGGGACTCATCATTGGAATCTAATAAAATATCTACACTTAATAGAAAAATACCAGCGTTTAGTTATTTTGCTATCTTGGATTATATCCTAAGAGTTTTGCCAAATATATTGCTTTCATTGTATCGATATGAAATAGTAATAGCTGATAGATA
>JAHDSE010000049.1 GCA_018432955.1 Syntrophomonadaceae bacterium | reverse complement strand
GTACTGTCATCCTGAGGCAAGGCTGAAGGAGCTTAAGATTCGCCCTGCGGGTACTGTTAATGTTCGCTTTCGCACACGATTAAGGCTGCTTCGCTGAATTGTATTTTTAATTATGCAAAACTCTCATTCAAAAGGAGGAATTAAGATTTTCTTATAGAAATAACCATAATATTGTTGATAAATGCAGCATCAATATGAAAACGATAATCAATATCAAAATTGGAGGAGTTTATCTTTTGGTACAGGAAGGTGATTATTTCTGGGAGATTGTTTTTAGAACCTGGATAATTGTTTTTCCCTGGGGATTTATATTCGGATAATTACCTTATGCAGAAAAACTCATCCCTGCCGGGGTGATAATAAAAAGTTATATATATCTTCGAGCCCTTAAATCTAAAGTTATTTTTTAGCTATGGTCTATGGGCCTGCGGGTATAAGCGGAAACGCTTATGCCTCCCCGTATTGCGGAAAGAAGAGATTGGCAAAGTGGCAGTATGTAAAAAGCGGAGCTCCAACCTGTGTGAAACGAATGCAGGCTGATTGTTGGTGTTTTCTATATTGCTACTATAGACTAAAACAAAGCCGGTGAAGGTCAGGATTGTTTCAGGTTGTCTATTTGAACAGGCCTGTACTGATCTTTAACTGCTTATGTCTGTAAACCAGGATCGATTTTCGTTCCTGGTTTTTTGTTTTTTAAAGAGAGTTAAGAGGGATAATTTTATGTACTGGCTCAGAAAATCAGGGGAATACCTGATTACCCTGCTAATAATTATAAGTATAAACTTTCTTGCCTGCCGGCTTTTACCTGGTGATCCATTTTATTACTTGAGCCTGAACAGTGAAATGGGGTATAGCGATGTCCTTATAACAGAGGAAGTTCATGATAAATTAATGGAATATTATGGCCTGGACTTGCCTCTTCACCAGCAATTTTTCCGTTTTTTGTATAATCTTGCCCATGGCGATCTGGGGTCCAGCATCTATCATAATATGCCGGTGAGCAATCTGATTATGGGGGCACTTCCGTGGACGCTCTTACTTATGGGCACGGCCTTCTTGATTGCAACCTTTGTGGGAATTTTTATTGGGGCCAGTTCAGCCTGGAGACGCGATAGTTTCTTTGATAAATTTGCGTTGAATTTTATGCTTATTCTTAATCGCATACCATCTTTTATTATTGCTATTTTTATGTTGATTTTTCTGGCGGCCAAATTAAATCTTTTCCCGCTGGGCGGAGCCAGAACACCTTATGCCTCTTTTTCTTCGACTTTCTCATATGTTTATGATATTGTCTGGCATCTAATACTACCTGCCATAACCTTGATTATTGCTGAATTATGCCATCCTTTTCTTTTAACTCGAAACACCATGGTAAGCGTGATTAAAAAGGATTATGTATGGGCAGCTAAAACAAGGGGCTTAAAAGATAGTCTGGTCAAATATCGTTATGCTCTGAGAAATTCATTGATTCCTGTGGTAACTGCCAGGTTTATGCGCCTGGGGCACTTGATCGGGGGCAGTATTTTTATCGAGATGGTTTTTGCTTATCCGGGCCTGGGAAAGCTTATGTACGATTCTCTTACAGTGCATGATTATCCTGTACTTGACGGGATATTTTTAATTCTGGCGGTATCGGTTGTAGGGGCTAATTTTATTGCTGATCAGTTGATTCATTACCTGGATAAGAGGGTGGGTATTTATGAACTTTAGGATTAATGAAAAGACGCTGGAGATAAAAAACCTGGATATTGCCTATAACTGTGGTCTGGAAAAATTTTTTGCACTGAAAAATTTTTCCATTGATATTCAGGCAGGAGAAATACTGGGAATTGCCGGGGAGTCAGGTTCAGGCAAGACCAGTCTGTGCAAGGCCCTTCTGGGTGTGGTTCCTGGCCAGGTGACTGGAAAGATAGTCTATAAGGGACATGATTTACTTCAAAACGATGAAAAGGACTGGAAGAAAATCAGATGGAATGAAATAGCCTATTGTTTTTCCTCTTCCCTGGAAATATTGAACCCTTCCTATACCATTGTTGAGCAGATGGTGGAAACAATGATGGAGCACAAATTATGGAACAAGAAACAAGCTGTTATCAGGGCTCGAGAACTTCTTTCTTATTGCAAGCTGCCGCCGGAAAAGCATAATTCTTATCCAGTACATCTTAGCGGAGGAGAATTGCAGCGGGCTTTAATAGCCTTGACCCTGGTTAATGACCCTGAAGTTCTGGTTTTTGATGAACCCACGAGCGGCCTTGATCCCAGGACCAAAAAAGAGATTATTGCTTTATTGGCGCAAATTATGGAGAAAAAAACCGGGATAGTGGTGTCCCATGATTTTTCGGTATTAAAAGAACTATCCAGGCGTATAGGAGTTTTATATTCCGGACAATTAATTGAACTCGCCGAAAGTAAAAGCTTTTTTGCTGATCCCCGGCATCCATACAGCAGAGCCCTTTATAATTCCTTTAACAGTATGGAAACTGCCCGGGAGATATCAGCTATCCGGGGGGGAATGCCGGGGCTTGAAGAATGTGGGGAGGCCTGTGTATTTGCCGGCAGGTGTACGCAGTCGATTGAACAATGTTATAAAGAAAAACCATTTCTAAGAAATTCCGGGGACAGGCTGCTGGCATGTCACCGGGGGGGAGTAGTGGACCTGCTCCAGGCCAGCAATATTTTCAAGACTTATATGCTTTCAGGTAAAACCTTTAAGAAAAGCAATATTAATGTATTGAAGAATGTGAGTATTCATATTGAAGCAGGAGAAGTTGTATGTCTGGTAGGAGAGTCAGGGGCAGGCAAGAGCACTTTGGGAAGAATTATTTCCAGGCTCCTTAAACAGGATGATGGAGAAATAAGCTTTGATACTACGGTAAAGCCCCTGGATGTACAGTATATTTTTCAGGACCCCAGGGGAGCTGTTTCACATCGGTTTACGGTAATGGAAGCAGTGGCTGAACCTCTCCTCATTCGAAAAGAGTGCAGTTGTGAGGAGAGGAAGCAGATGGTTCAGGATATGCTTTTACAGGTTGGGCTGCCTGCTGATGAGGCGTTTTGCGAAAAGCACTGTTTCCAGTTGAGTTCCGGGGAACTGCAAAGGATTACCATTGCCAGGGCACTTATTGTTAAACCGCGTATAGTTGTGGCTGATGAACCAACATCCAACCTCGATCCCAGTGAAAAGGCCAGAATTATTAAATTGTTGCTTTCCCTGCAGAACTCAAGTGGAATGGGCTTGCTGCTGATTACTCACGATATGCGGGTTGCCAGAAAAGTGAGCCGGCGAATTTATATTATGCGGGAAGGCGAAATAGTCGAAGAAGGCCTGAGTGAGAACTTGCTGGCCTGTTCCTGCAATCTTTACACCCGGGAGTTGATGCAGGAGTTGGAAGGCAGCTTGCTGTAGAAAGATTAGAAAATAAAGGAAATATCTTAACGCTTATAATATGCATACTGAAATGGAGTGATAGAAAATGACAAATAAAAGCGAGCAAGAAAAACCTGTTACTACAAATCCACAGGGAATGCTAAAAACAGCTTTGGGAGATTTTTCGTATATTTACCCAATTCTTGCAGCACAGATCCTCGATGATTATGGAATCAGGAATGGTAAATGCCTGGATATTGGAGCTGGACCAGGTCTGCTGGGTATAGAAATTGCCCGACAGAGCGAGTTGAAAGTCACCTCTCTGGATATTTCCAGTGAAATGGGGGAAATAGCACGCGGGCTGGCCAGGGAACGCGGAGTACAGGAGCGGGTGAAAATCCTGAATGCTGATGTCCATGCCATACCCCTGGAAGACAATTATTTTGACCTGATAGTAAGCAGAGGGTCTTTCATATTCTGGTCTGACAAGGTTCAGGCTTTTAGAGAAATTTACCGGGTTTTGAAACCTGGAGGAGTGGCTTATGTTGGCGGCGGTGACGGGAAAAAATGGCCCAGAGAGATTAAGGATATATTAAAAAAATTAAAATATAGTATCAAAATTCCCCTCAGAAATAAGTTTTCCCGGAGATGGCAAGAATTCAATTTTTCTTTTGATTACTGGGAAGAAGTAATGAGAGAAGCGGGAATTGAAGAATACCGATTAATGAACCGCCATTTATGGATTGAAATAAGCAAGAGCAAATAAAAAGCAAATTCAGTAGAAAGTTTTTGCAGTTATTTGTAAAAAAGGTAAAAGAAGGTGTTTGGTTTGCGTTTCATTATTGTAACGGGTACTCCGGCTGCGGGAAAAACTTCAGTTATGATGCATACCATCCGGCATTTGCTCACAGAAGGCTTAAAGGTCGCTGCCTGTAAAATTGATTGCCTGGAGACTTCGGACGACAGGCGCTATCGTAGCCTGGGGATACCGGTAGCAGTTGGCTTGAGTGATTATTTCTGTCCGGATCATTTTTATGTGGCTAACCTGGAGGAGATTTTCAGCTGGGCTGAAGAACAGGAGGCAGAGATTCTGGTTCTGGAGACTGCAGGCTTATGCCACCGCTGTGCTCCAGCAGTAGATGGCTGCCTTTCCATATGTGTGATTGACAATCTGAGCGGTATTGATACCCCGAGGAAGGTGGGACCGATTCTGACAACGGCTGACATTGTCGCGGTAAGCAAAGGAGACATTGTATCCCAGGCTGAAAGGGAAGTCTTTCGCCGTAAAGTGGAAATGGTAAATCCCCGGGCCAGGATTATAGAGCTCAATGGCCTCACAGGTCAGGGATCGTTGCGTCTGAAAAAGGAAATACTCGAAAGTTCTCCCGTTAATAGAATTGAAGGCAAGGAACTCCGGTATTCCATGCCGGCCGCAGTATGTTCCTACTGTAGTGGAGAAACCATAATAGGCAGTACGTACCAGATGGGAAACATTAAAAAAGTGGATTTTGGGAGGAAAAGCAGTGGTTAAAAAAATAAATATTTTAGCCGGACAGGATAAATCTGCCAATCTGGAAGTGATAGAAATGCTGGAGGTTCAAGCCGGAGAAATACTGGCGGTGGTAGGGCCTACAGGTTCGGGAAAAACTCAGCTTATTTCTGATATTGAACAGTATGCTGCAGGGGAGACCCCTTCCAGGCGTCATGTTTTGATAAACGATCTGGCGGCAGGTGATTATGACGGGCAATTGTCTTTTCGCCGGTTGGTAGCTGAAGTATCACAGAATATGAATTTCGTCATTGATATGTCGGTAGAGGAATTTTTATTGATGCATGCCCAGATTAGAGAAATTGACAGGCCGGAGATCGTTACCAAAGAGGTAATAAAAGTAACCAATGAACTGGCAGGTGAACCTGTATCAAAGCAGGATAACATTACCGTTTTAAGCGGAGGACAATCACGGGCTCTAATGGTTGCCGATGTTGCTCTGATAAGCAATGCTCCCGTAGTCTTGATCGATGAAGTAGAGAATGCCGGTATTAACCGTTTGCAGGCTATGAGTTTCCTGGCCGGGCAGGGCAAAGTTGTAATAGTTGTTACCCATGATCCCATGCTTTCCCTGATGGCGGATAAAAGAATAGTGATGAAAAACGGTGGCATGCTTAAACTGCAAGAGACTACTCAGGAGGAAAAAACAGTACTCAAGCAGCTTATCGAGGTTGACCAGAAACTATCTATCCTGCGTGATAATATTCGGCAGGGTGGAAGCATTAATAAAGAAACTTTGCGGGAAGGGGAGCTTTTGTAATGGCCAGTATCATTCTGAATTGTCCGGTAAACACCCGGCGAAGCTTCAGCGAGATGTTGAAAGAATTTACTCAGGAATTAGGTGAAAAACAGGGCATAAATATCAATATTAAGGTTCAACAAAGACCGGATGATCCGCTCTTGCAAAAGGCTGTTGAGGCAGGAGAGATCCCTGATGTGGTTATTGCTCATGCAGTTAAGCTGGTCGATCTGGGAAAGGAGATAATTCAGAAACACTTTCAGGCATTACCTGAGCGTTTCCCGCTGCGCCGGGAAATGATAGCAAAAGACTTTCTTGATCCTGCCGCTTACTTGAACAGCTTTGCTATTGTACCTTTTGTTATTATATACAATCGTCAGTTGATAAAAGAAGAAGATCTTCCCCGGACCTGGGAAGAGTTAATTGATGCCAAATGGTGGGGTCAGGTAACTGCTCCTTTTGCCCACCATGTAGTCTCCCGGCTGGCTCTGGATTTTATCAAATACCACTTTCCCGATAAATATGAGGGCTTTGCGGCTAATACGTTTTTTTCCAGGAGCCCACAGGAGACGGTAATTGCTGTTGATGAGGGCAGATATCCTTTAGGGATTATGAACATATCTTTTGCCAGATTTTCCCGCAATAAAAATGTGGGCTTTATGTGGCCTGATGATGGAGCTTTATGCAGTCCCCAGGTAATGGTTTTCAAGAAAGATGTGGACGAACGGCTGCTGGCAGTGGGAGATTTTTTGATGTCCGCAAAAATGCAGGAATTCTTCCGCGGTCAGGATTTTACTCCAGCCTCTCCAGAAATTGAGATGTCAGCACTGAATAATGAATGTAATTTTTGGTGGCAGGGCTGGGACAATTATTTTCAGGTACTGCAAAAAAAATAATGAAAGGAGGAAAATAATGTCAAAACCATATGCCGAGTTGATGCCCATTTATCCCCTGCTGGCCCAGCAATTCCTCGATGATTATGGGGTATACCAGGGACGCTGTCTGGATATTGGAACCGGACACGGTTATCTGGGCATTGAAATTGCTAAAATTACGGAGCTGGAAATGTATTTTCTGGACATAAATCCAGAAGCCTTGAAAATTGCTGAAGCCAATGCCAGGGAAGCAGAATTGGCGAATCCTGCCTATTTTTTGCCGGTCAATGTAGAGGAAATGCCATTTGCTGATAATACGGCTGATTTGATTGTCAGCCGGGGTTCCCTGTGGTTTTGGGAAAACCAGGCCAAAGGATTGGAAGAGATTTACCGGGTATTAAAACCCGGCGGAGTAGCCGTAGTGGGCGGAGGATTGGGAAGGTATATACCGGAGACTATGCGTAAAAGACTGCTGGCAGGCAGGAAAAAATGGCTGGCTGAAAGGGGAGAAAAAAGGCCGGGCGAAAAGGAACTCCATTCCCTGCTGGAACAGGCTGGAATTAGTTCTTACCGCCTGGTCGCCGACGTGCCTGGTGAAGCAGGCAGGTGGATAGAAATCAAAAAAACTTAAGAGAAAGTATCATTTTGACCGGGAATACTGGGAAGATGTTCTCAAAAAAGCTGTTATTAACAACTATCGTTTAGTCAGGCATTTTCTGTGGGTAGAGGCCAGAAAGCCTTAATAAGATTCAGAAAGAGGGAATTTTGGAATGAAAAAAAATCGGAGATCCATGTCACTAATAATACTATTTGTCTTTATATTCAGTTTTACCCTGGTGGGTTGTGGAGAGCAGAATGCTACAGGACCAGAAGTTGAGGAGGCCCAAGATACTGAACCAATAATAATTTCCCTGGCAGGCGGGGATTGGGGATTTCCCAATCCATTTGCCCAGCATCCGCGCAAATGGGGTGGTTTTTATACTGATTTCATATTTGATACCCTGATTTACGTAGATGAAAATGGTTCCATACCCTGGTTGGCTTCTGACTGGGAAGTCAAGGATGCCGGTACCAGATATATTTTTAATCTCCGTGAAAATGTCAAATGGCAGGATGGGGAGTCTTTTACTGCTGACGATGTAATTTTTACTTTTAATTATTTCAAAGAAAAAAATATTACCCGATTTGATGTAGCTGTTGTAAAAGATATAAAAAAACTCAGCGATTATAAAGTAGAGTTTGAAATGAATGAACCGATACTGCTTTCTATAAATAAGGTGTTTGAGGATACCAACATAGTGCCGGAACATATATGGAAGAATGTTGATGATCCTAAAAAATATCATACCACCAACTCAAAAGAGGCAGCTATTGGAACTGGACCATATATCCTGGCTGATTACCAGCAAGAACATGGAACCTACCGCTTTATCCGCAATGAAGATTTTTGGGGTGGGGTTCCGCGGGTAGCTGAAATCAATACTATCCCTACCAGTGAACCAGTTCTTTCGCTATTAAATGGGGATATAGCTGAAGCCGACATTACTCAACAAGACCTGGCTGCATTCGAGGATAAATCCCAATTTGAAATATTGGAGAGTGTGCCATATAAGACCCAGTGGCTCTGTTTTAACCTGGAAAACCCGATACTGAAAGATGTGAATTTCCGGCACGCTGTGGCCTATGCAGTTAATCAGCAGGAAATCCTGGACAGAATATGTATGGGAAAAGGAATAATAGCTTCTCAGGGCTTTGTTCCAGAGACTCATCCTTTGTATAATCCTGATGTAAGCAAATACCCTTATAATCCGGAAAAGGCCGGACAGATTCTGGACGAGCTGGGTTACAAAGATACTGATGGTGATGGGATAAGAGAGGATAAAAGCGGCAATGCACTCAAATTTCAGCTTCTGACAACTAAAAAAACTGTTCGCAATGCAGAATTGGTCAAAAATCAGCTCAGTAAAGTCGGATTGGATTTAGAGATAAAAAGCAATGAAATGAGTGTAATCGATGAACTTATTAATAATGGACAGTTCCAGATTATTCTTCAATTTGGCGGAGTGCAGCAATTGGGAGGAGATCCTGATTATTTGAGGGCTTGGTTGGCTCCCCAGGAAGCACGCAGCCTTTTTTCGCCGTATGGCTACAATAATTCGGAGTTCAATGAGCTGGCTGAAAAGCAGAGAATTGAAGTCGATAGTGAAAAGAGACAAGCCATGCTTTTTGAAATGCAGAAAATATTGTCAGATGATATACCTAATTATTATATCTGTGGGGACAGTGTCTATAATGCTTATAATAAAGAGATTTATGATGGGTGGTTTTATGCAGCAGGATCTGGCTTACCCGATGTTTCCAAACTGGTATATATAAGGGGAAAAAAAGCTGATAAAGAGTAGACAGAATTAATAAAACGGGACATGGGCAGATAAATAGACTGAATATATCTGCCTCTGGTCCTGTACTAAAGGCAACAAGTTTATGAAAGGATTTGCCATGAAAAATATCTTTTTGTTCCCATCACGCAATTTTCTCTTAAGTGTCTTAATAGTATTAATATCAGGATTTGCGGCCGGTTTGTTCATTGATACAAGTATATTAAAAAAACATATTCTGCTGGTATCAATAATTGTAGTTTATCCTGCTATGGTTGGGTACAAAATTGAAGAGATATTTAAACTGTCAAACCGCAGGCTCATAGCTATTTCGATGGTATTTAATTTTTTGTTTTTACCGGTTCTGGCTTATGCTCTGGGGAGCATATTTCTTCTGCAGGCCCCTTTGCTTTTTGCAGGACTGCTGATAATTGCACTATTACCGACTGCCAATATGACTATTGCTTTTACTGCTATGGCGAAAGGGAATGTACCAGGGGCAGTTCAAATTAACGTACTGGGGCTTATCGCAGGAGCATTGCTGACACCCTGGTATCTACTCTTTATGCTGGGACAATATATACCAATAGATATACTTGCTACTTTAAAAACTATTGCTACAGTAATATTTGTTCCCCTCCTGGCAGGCATCATTACTTATTATTTTTTATTGAAGAAATACAACGAAAAAAAATTCAACAGCCGGCTTAAACCATACTTTCTGGCAGCAAGCGCCTGGGGAATGGTATATATAATATTTGCATCCATAAGTGTTAATGCCCAGAGGATTATTTCCAGACCCGATTTGATTTTTATGGCTTTGCTGGTCCTGGTGCTTTTCTATGTTGTGATCTATCTGGTTTCAATAATAATCGGCAAATATTGTCTTAATGCCCGGGATTCATTGGCATTAATATTCGGCAGCGCTTTGCGTAATCTGGCTATTGCTATGGGGGTGGCGGCTACAGCTTACGGACCTGATGCGGCATTGATAGTGGCTCTGGCATTTATTATCCAGCCTCCGGCAGCATCTGTCTTTTTACGCATAAATGAGAAATATAATCTGCTACAGGCAAAAACGGAATTGAAGGGGGGGAAAATAGAGTGATTTTAAGGGAAGCGATTGATTTTCTTCAGCATGAACTCTCGAATGTGCCATTGCTTGAGGAAATAGTTGTCAATCCAAATTTCACCGGGGTTATGCTCAATAATGGAGAAATGGGCTTAGCCATGAATTGCAGAAAAGGCGGTACTGCTATCAGTAGCCAGCTTGCTGGTTTTCTTGGTCAACAGATTGGCAGGAACGGTCTTGAAGCAGCGGAAGCCTTGAGCAATTCTGCAGATATTCTGCAAAATTCTATTCAGGTGGCACTGATCAATGCTTTATCAAATCCCTTTATGCAGGAAGACTACCTGAGTTCTCACGGTTTTGAAGTGGAAAGAGGTGGGCAGAAGTATTCAGCCGGGCTTATCAATGAGGATGAAAGCGTCGGAATAGTCGGATTTGGCGGGCAGGTGCATAATTTGGCGCAAAAGGCTAAAAGAGTAGTGGTCTCAGAGCTGGAACCTGAATTGTTTAAATCAACGATTATCAACTCAAAAGGCCTGGAAGAAGGACCTTCCCGAGCAGAAATTATCCAGGCAGATGAAGCTGGAGACTATTTTCAGATGATGGATACGATTCTGCTTACCGGTTGTACCCTGGTAACCAATACCATGGAAGAAGTGCTTAAACAGTGCCAGGGACGCAGAGTGATAGTATATGGCTGTTCTGCGGCTTTTTACCCTGAACCGCTATTAAAAAGGGGAGTCGATATCCTTTCCACACGCCAGGTTACAGATCCGTTGTTAATGCTGGATTTGCTGAAAAACTGTGCCGGGATGGTAGAGAGGTTTTTTCCGGCAGCCAGTGAGGAATTATTAATTAAAAAGCAATAAAAGGAGCGGAGAGTCTTGATCAAATATAAAGGACAGGAAATAAAACTGGGAGCGATGGGATGGACAGCTATTATTATTCTGGCTTTCTTTTTATTCCTGGCCTTTGCGGCTGAAATTCTGGCTCCTTATGGAGCTAATGAACAGGTGGATGCGTCTTTTTTAGTGCCTTCTGGACAATACCTGCTGGGAACCGATGACCTGGGACACGATATATTCAGCCTGCTGATTTGGGGCAGCCGCATCAGTTTGCTGATTGGGATTTGTGCAGCTTTACTGGGGGTAAGCGGTGGGGTAATCTATGGAATGATTGCAGGTTACTGGGGGGGGCGAGTAGACAGGTTTTTGATGAGAGGCAGTGATATTTTTCAGAGTCTTCCCAATATTCCTCTTTTTATCCTGATTGCAGCTTATGCAGGGAGCAGCCTGAGGAATATTGTACTGATCATTTCTGTTTTTGCTGTGCCCCGAATTGGCAGGATAATAAGAGGACAGGTTGTTTCGCTGAAACACAATGCCTATATTCAAGCAGCAGGAATGTTTGGCGGAAGTTCTTTCTATCTGATGAAACGGCATTTTTTCCCGGAGATTCTTCCCCTGGTTTTTACTGCCTTGATCAATATGGTAGGCAGAGCCATATTGATGGAATCAGGACTGGCTTTTTTGGGTATTGGCGATCCGACTTCCAAAAGTTGGGGAATGATATTGCATTATGCCCTGGAATACCCTTCCACATATTTAACATCAGCCTGGACCTGGTGGGTAATGCCGCCGTCTCTCTGCATTGCCCTGGTTTGCATCGGCTTCGCTTTATTGGGTTTAGCCCTGGAGGATCTTGCTGATCCCCGCCTAAAAAATTGAATATAGCACGTTTTATTATTGAAAGATCATAATGACTATTTATAAGGGTTTAGTATTCTCTAAAAAGAAAGGAGTAATCTAATGAAAAAATCCAGGAAAAGGGTATTATACATTCT
>JAHDSE010000044.1 GCA_018432955.1 Syntrophomonadaceae bacterium | reverse complement strand
TTGTGTCATAAAATTAGGTATAATTGTGGTTCTAACAGGAATATAACTATGTATAAACTGTTCAGATTCCTTATTTAAAGCGATAACTGCGTCTGTGAAAAATAAAATTTTTTTAAAAACTCTAATTGACATCGAGTTTTTTACCCAATCCGGGACGTTACACCTGAAATTCATTACAACTTTAATATGATGTCGTTTTAATATTCTCAAGCAATAATAATCTCGAATTATTCCAAACTTTCCGCAGTTAGAATTAAAATGCGCTATATCTATACTTTCTGTTTTTATAACTCTTCGCAAATCCTTTATGATTCTTATTGTACGCTTAACCTCGTCCATGTAATTTACTTGATTATCTCCCATGAGCCTTTTACCGATTAAAACAGTATTCACAGTCAATACATTATGTTTTTCACTAATATCACTTTTTAAATATCTTTCGGTCCATTTGCCGATTCCCCCATCAGCTATCTCCACATCTTTATATTCATCTGGGCGAAACGGCGTTATGAGTAAAATGTTCATTAATAACTCCTACTGTGAGATTTTGGTTCAAATACTTAAGTCTCTTTTTTAAAGCCTGACCATCAACAAGTGTTCTATCTTTCTATCTTTCAATAATGAACGTTTTTCCATCTATTCCTTTTAAGCCTATTCCATACCCATATATTTTGTTTGTTGGGTTTGATCCCGTAGGAAAAGTAATTGTACCAAATTGACAGAGCCTTGGAGGCCAGCAATCCTTTGCCCATTTTCCTATGCTTTGGAATCCTTTTTGACAGTTACCGATGACTATCTCGCTATTTGAACTCTTTATTCCAGGGCCAGGTTTGCGTTCTAATAAATTAAGTATAAAATTTGCTTTTTCTTCACCTGGTTCTACTACAGTTGAAAAGACAAATTCATCACCCAATTGACAAGCATGTATACATGATCCTTCAAGCGGATAAACAAATTCTGATTGCCATTGATTATTTTGAGTTTTAAGCATCCGAATAGAATTAGATTCAAATTGACTATCTGTTGCATACAATAGCCCTTCCGAAATAGGGAACGCTACGCATGCCCTTAATTCTTGTTTACCTATTGCTACTGGCTCTACTGTTTTAAAATTATTTCGTGCTATCCAAAATCCCGCAGATTCATTAAAATCACCAGTCAATATCCACACAATATCTCTGATATGATCTGGAATAATTGCATGGATATGCTCCATTAAGCCCGCTTTAAATGTATAGACTATTCTCCAATTTTTGTCCCTTGTTGTTTTAATCCAAATATGTACTTCTTTTTTTTCAGGGTTATTAAAATATTCGCCATAGCATATTGAGTTATCGAATTGATTCATATTGCTTATATTAGTTAATGAAAGCGTATTTCGCATCTCTTTTCTAAATCTGTGATCACAATATACTGTCTGTTTATCTTCATTTAATGTGATAGTAAACAATCCACCATTTGCTGAAACCATTATGTCTTTATTTTCTAATGATATTGCGTTATTGGGGCCGTATCTAAAAATTCTAGCCATAATATGATTTCTAAAAATTAATTGCTTAACAAATTCAGTATTAAGCTTAGCTATTTCTTTGTATTTCATAATCTCGAGATCTGATATAAATAATCTGTTTCCTTTAGAAAAGACTATCGATTCTTCAAAAAAACATAATGGTCGTATACCCGAAATAATTCGCAAATATTTAGTTCTTTCCATTAAGAAATGACCGCCTTATGAAATAATATGGATATCCCTTTTTGTTTCTCTCTTGAAGGAAATCAATTAAATTCCTGCTATCATTTATTAATTCTATTTTAATCCCATCAACAAAGTCTTTAGTCATAACTCCTGACTTTAACAAGTCTTTGTAGAGAGTCCGTTCAGCATAATGTATAGCCCATTTAGGATGGCGCTCTCTAACTGTAATATCACGCTTTTCTCCATTATCAAAAACAATACATTTCCTATCTCTATACCATTCTTTAATAGGCCATTGCTCATTATATGCATCCTCAACAACATGTATCATTGTTAGGCTATGTGTCATATCGGCACCCAAAGCAATGATTTTTGCACCGTGATCAGCGCAATATTTCCACGATGAGTTTTCACCACATGGCAAAGGCTTGAAACCTGATATATTATTCTTCATCATAGGTTTTGCCAGAGGTCCAAACGCAGCCATCGTGTTTAATGGATGTAAACTTCTTTCAACTTTCGGATATTTGAGGAACAGATTCGTGATAGTGCCTGTCGATGCCGGTGTATTGTCTGTATCATATTGTATAACTGTATTAGTTATATCTTCTTTCATTAAATTTTTATTTATCTTATCTTCCCAACGAGGAATTGTTGGCATTGCTAATGTCCCATTTTCACCAATTAAATTCAGGAATACATCTATTATTTCATTAGGTGTGGCTCCAGTTTGCTTTAGAATATTATAGCTTGAGTGTACAATTAGTAAATCACCTTCTTTTATACCTAACTCCTTAAGCTTGTTCTCAAGGCGCTCCAGCGATGAGGTTACTGGTATTGCAACTTTAACTTTATTCTTATTGCTTGATCGGTTAAATTTTATTAACAAATCAGAATGCCAATATATTTTTCGAATTAGTATCTCAATGAAAGGCGATATCCCCATAATCGTATTTATTAATGAATCACTCATCTTATCATCTCCAGATATAATCCTCATTTTTTACTCCCAAACAACTTGGTTAATAATCTTGTGATAACTCTGAATGATCTCAACTACCTTAACTGATATATTGGTGTCCCTGTAATCAAGTGCTAGAACCGTTGGTTCTTGATACTCCTGCATTGCTCTGGCAAGTTCTATCGCCTGCTCGACATCTGTTCTGGTTATTCCGCCAATTACAACTGTTCCCTTATCAAGAACCTCCGGTCTCTCAGTTGGGATATCAGTAGGATTCCGGCAAAACCTAAGATAGCACTTTTCTCCTAGAGAGCTCCGCTGTCAGACAGAATACAGAATGTATTCTTTTTGGAGTTTGTTATAATCCAAAAATCCAAAAGGCTGCATGCTCTGTACCAATGGATGAATCTTAAAATCCCGCTTTTTGGCAACACCTTGATTAATAGTTCCCCCAAACAACTCTATTCACATAATCCGTATAAGACAAAATTATTCTTAGAACTTTATCAGCTACGTTAGGCATGATGTAATCAGCCACAAGCCGTAAAGTATCTTTTTCCTGCTTCTCTAAAACCTCCAGTCCCTGCATTATTCTCTCCTTATTTAACCCCACCATCATCACCGCTGCCTCTTCCATAGCTTCTGGCCTTTCATGAGCTTGCCTGATATTAAGCGCTCTAAACCTCAGGATTGATGATTCTTCGCTTATAGTGCCGCTGTCACTGAGCACGGCTTTGGCTTTGGTTTGAAGTTTGACATAATCGTTAAAACCTAAAGGTTTCATTGTTTTTATAAGAGGATTGAATTCTATTTGTTTTGCTTCTATCATGTTTTTGGTTCTGGGATGGGTGCTCATTATAATAGGAAACTTGTATTTATCCGCTATCGTATTTAAGCTATCCACCAAGTCGAGGAAGTTTGTCTCTGAATTAATATTTTCCTCTCTGTGGGCTGACACTACGAAGTATTTGCCTTCTTGCAGTTCCAAGCGTTCCAGGACATTTGAGTTCTCAATATCTTCTTTCCTGGAGTTGAGCACTTCAAGCATCGGACTGCCGGTTTTAATGACTCTATCTGCGGGCAGGCCTTCTCTTAGCAGGTATTCCCTGGCAATATCACTATAGGTTAGGTTTATGTCGGCTATATGATCGACTATTTTTCTATTGCTTTCTTCCGGCACCCTTTGATCAAAACATCTGTTGCCGGCTTCCATATGGAATATGGGAATATGTCTTCTCTTCGCTGCTATGGCGCATAAGCAGCTGTTGGTGTCTCCCAGTACCAGGAAAGCATCTGGTTTTACTTCCTCCATTATAGGGTCAATTTTAATAAGGATATTTCCTATGGTTTCTACTGCTGTTCCAATGGCAGCATTAAGAAAATAGTCAGGTTTTCTTAAGTTAAAATCTTTGAAAAAGATTTCATTTAATTCGTAATCATAATTTTGTCCTGTATGTACCAGGGTGTGTTCTATGGCTTCTGATGATTCTAATTTATTAATAACAGCTGACAGCCTGATGATTTCTGGTCTGGTTCCTACGACTGTCATTACTTTTAATTGTTTCATGGTATTAAACCTCCAAAAACAGGTATCCAGTGTGTTAGACGTAATAACTAAAGGCTGTGTTCAAGTATCCTTTTCCGGCAAGTATGAAATATATGTGCTGTATAGTGCTCGATCAAATTCAGTTTCCAATAGTGGTTTCAGATTGCTTTCTAAACAGCTTTTGAAATCATACAGCTTGTCTGCCAGTTCACCCAGTCTCGCTTTGTGGGTTTGGGCAACATAGCAGAATTGACCATCTCTGGTTTCATTGCCTTCCAGTGCATTGATGAACTCGTTAACCACATCATCGATATAGCAAAGTGTCATTTCTGCATTAGGATCGTTAATAATAATATCAAGGCCTCGGGCAATATTATGGCAGAAGGTAGCCACTACACTGTTATAATTGGGCCGGCACCATTTGCCGAAAAGATTAAGCAGACGGTAAATCATGACCTTGGCTCCGGCAGTTTGTGCATGGACAATGAGTACGTCTTCTGCGGCTTTCTTGCTGATACCGTAAGGATTATCTCTTTCTGCCTGAATAGATGAAGAATATACTATCGGGCAGGTATTATTATGTTGCTGTAAGTACTCCAGCAGTTCAGCGGTAAATTCTCTGTTGCCAGTATCAAATTCGCTTTCTTCCCGCGGGCGGTTAACCCCGGCCAGATGAAATACGAAGTCGCAGTCCCTGGTACAGGTATCAAGTAATGCTTTATCTGTATTCAAGTCATACTCATATATATGTGTATAGCCAAGCTTTTTCAGTTCGGCAACCAGATTTTTGCCTACGAAGCCCTGGGCTCCAGTTACTAATATCTTCATGATAGGGAGGGCTCCTTTCGGTAGCTTAACTATGATTTAAGTGAGAGTTTTCCATAATTCGAAAATCCCAACTTGCCATTCTGAGCGTTAGTGAAGCAGCCTTAATCGTGAGTAAAGCGGACATTATCAGTGCCCGAAGGGTAATCTTAAGATCCTTCGGCTTTGCCTCAGGATGACATTTAGACAATTACTGTTATTCATAGAAAAAGTTAATTTTGCAAAATTCTTAAGCAATTGCTCAACGATTGTTCAAAGTTCCTTTTGTATATAATCCAGCTGCAGAAGTTTCTCTTTTATCTCAGTTACTGTCAGTCGCTGTGTATTATGCGAATTATATTCTTCTGAAATGGACAAACAAGGGTCGCCATCCACAAAGTATTTATCATAATTCAGGTCACGTTTATCAGCAGGTACTCTGAAGAATCTGCCCAGATCCTCTGCTTTTAAGTATTCTTCCTTGGTAAGCAGGGTTTCGAAAAGTTTTTCACCATGGCGGGTGCCGATTACTTTTATCTCATTGTCAGCATAAAATATTTCCTTAACCGCCTGGGCTAGATCAGCTATAGTAGCAGCCGGTGATTTTTGTACCATAATATCCCCGGCCTGGGCATTAGTAAAAGCAAAGGCAACCAGATCCACAGCTGCATCAAGGCTCATCAGGAATCTTGTCATATTGGGATCGGTAACCGTCAGGGGCTGTCCGCTTTTTATCTGCTGAACAAATAATGGAATGACTGAACCCCGCGAAGCTATGACATTTCCATAACGGGTACCACAGATCAAGGTTCGGTCAGGCGATATGGTTGCTGATTTGGCTACAAAGACTTTTTCCATCATGGCTTTTGATATACCCATAGCGTTTATAGGATAAGCGGCTTTATCGGTAGATAGGCAGATGATTTTTTTGACTCCTGCATCAATGGCTGCTGTTAGTACATTATCTGTTCCCAGTATATTGGTTTTAACTGCTTCCATGGGGAAAAACTCACAGGATGGCACCTGTTTCAAGGCTGCGGCGTGGAATATGTAATCTACATTATGCATTGCGTTTTTAATACTGGTCAGATCTCTCACATCGCCAATGTGAAATTTAATCTTTTCATTATTATATAGCTTCCGCATATCATTCTGCTTTTTCTCATCGCGGGAGAATATACGAATTTCGCCTATGTCAGTATCCAGGAATCTTTTGAGTACGGCATTACCAAAGGAGCCTGTGCCACCAGTTATTAACAGGGTTTTGTTTTTGAACATGATAATCTTCCTTAATAAGTTAATAATCGTTTAATCAACCAATATATTATAGACTTTGTTTTCCCCATACTATAAGTATTTTATCTTTTTCTAGTTTTTCTTTCAGTTGTTCAAATTCGGTAAAATCTAATACCAGGGTACGGATTTTTCGCTTTATCAGTTTTTCTGCTTTTTCCGCTAGCTCTTGCAGATAGGTCGTATCTATTTTTCCTACTATGATAAGGTCAATCAAGCCGGAGTCTATGCCCTGGGCATAGTCGCCGCTTATTAGGGCCAGATCAATGTCTCCCAGTTTTTTTATTATTTCTTCTATTATCTGATCCAGTCCCAGGTATTTCTTGACGATAGTGTTGATTTCCGGGTAGAGCATGTGCCGGGTGTTGGCCCGGTAATATATGTTTCTTCCTTCTTTGTTGCTCTCCAGTAAATCAGCTTCTGCCAGGCGGTTAAGTTCAACGCGGACGGCGTTGGTTGATTCACCGAATTCGTTAGCCAGGCCGCGGAGGTGGGAGCTGGTATCGGGGTTTAGGAAGAGCTTTAGTATTAGTTTTATTCGGGTTTTTGATGTTATCAGGGAGTCTAGCATTTCTCACATCCTGTTTTTTTCTGACACGGATCTTCACGGATTTAACGGATTTCCACGGATTTTTTTCTTTTGTTTTAGCCCTGCGGGCTTTTGGGTGAGCTGCGCTCACGGGGGGTATCTGGCGCTTTGCGCTTGATGTTAATTAGTAATTAGTAATCAAGACACGGGGACGGTTCAATGGGACTACCCCTTACCCTTTTCAAGCTTTTTTTGCGTACTTTTTACATGCTCAATAAAGTCTCTTTCTACTTGCGTTAATTGTTCTTTGCTTCGTTCTTTATATTTTTCATACTCTATTTCTGCTTTAATTTTAGCCTCTTCATGGCTGATTTTTCCTGCGTGTTCCAGCAATTCACTGCCACTCATTTTAATAAAGTCATCCAATTTTTCTATCCAATCTTTCATATACATAGGCCTTTGTCTGATTGCCTGGAGTTCAGCAAATTCTAAATAAGCTACTACTAATCTATTTAAAATTTTAATTTCATCTTCATTTAAATAATTCTTGGCAATGGAAGCATCAAATTTTTTCAGGCTTTTACCATCATAAGAAGTCATACCCATGAAATGTTTATCTGCATTAGCCCGTAAAAAAATTATTTCTGCGGCTGTATGGCCGTGGGCAGCATAATGCATTTTATTTTGGACTATTTTAAAGAATTCAATTGACTCGGTTGCCCTTGGATTGTAGTCAATACTCGTTGCATAGATATCAAGTATTTGTCGATAAAAGACTTTTTCACTTGATCGAATATCTCGTATACGTTCTAATAGTTCCTGAAAGTAATTACCCCCACCGGCATTTTTAAGGAGGTCGTCATTCATAGCAAAACCTTTTTTCAGATACTCTTTTAAAACATTATTTGCCCAAATTCGAAACTGTGTACCACGGAGCGACTTTACCCGATAACCGACAGAGATAATAACATCAAGGTTGTAATAGTCAACATGATAGGTTTTACCATCAGCCGCAGTTGTTGCAAAATTTGCAACAACTGAATTTCGTTCAAGCTCCCCTTCAGTGAAGATGTTTTTTATGTGTCGCGAAATTGTAGACTTATCACGCTGAAATAGTTCTGCCATTTGATCAATAGAAAGCCATACTGTATCGCCGTCAAAAGTAGTTTCTATTTTAGTCAAACCATCTTCGGTCTGATACATAATTATTTCTGAGTTCATTAGTCCACCCCGTCCATCAGCTTCTATTATACATCGGAGCACCTTAACAGGGATCCAACTCATCGAAAAATTCGAGTAGTTGGGTAAATCTCAAGACACGGGGACGGTTCCATCGTCTTCCCTTCGGTCCTTCGCTTCGCTACGGAGACGCTCGAACCGTCCCCATGTCTCCCCTATGTCTCCACCAGTCTTTACTTTGGCCCTTCGTTTCGCTGCGGAGACGCTCGAACTGTCTCCATGTCTTCCATAGATTTTCTTTTATTTTTTTGTGAGCTGGGCTCGGTTTTTGTCTTTATGAGTAATATTTTTACTCATTTATCTGTTTTTTGCAAGGGGTTTATTGAATTTTTTTCATTTTTATATATATTTCGTTCATCGAAATAAATTTTGTTATTGAGGAAAGTGTAATCGAATTATACGTGGTATTTGTTCTTTTTCGAAGTGACAATGGACTGCATCTTTTATTTCTTCTTTTATGGTGTCTAAGGTATCGCTTTCAGTAAATATTGAATGTCCTAGTGCTCTTGCTGTGTATCCGCCCTCTGCTGCTTCTTCAACCAGGAATATGATTTCTTTATCCATCGGTTCACCTTCTTACCTTTTTTTGTAAATATGGGGAGGGATGGTCGAGTAGACCCGGATAAGACACGCGGTTCCATCGTCTTCCCTTCGGTCCTTCGCTTCGCTACGGAGACGCTCGAACCGTCCCCATGTCTCATCCCTATGTCTCATTGCGTGCTATTCGTAATGTTCCCACATACTGATAATCTTAATGGTTCTTTCGTTTTTATGCACTGAATACACCAATCTATGCTGACGGTTTATGCGCCTTGAATATGCTCCAAGAAGATCGCCAATCAGTTTTTCATAAGGTGGATAAGCAGAAAAGGGATCTTCCCTGATTGTTTCTAATAATCGTTCGATCCTTTCTTTAAATCCGGCTTCATAAGCTCTCTTTTTATCTTTTAAAGCATCACAGGTATAAACAACTCTCCATGGTTCATCCATTATTTGGTGTCCTCCAGGCATTCATCCAGTGGAGAAGCAATTCCCTCGACTATTTTTTCACGCATACCAGGAATACTGCACAAATATAATGTCTCCTGGATGGAACTCCAGTCTTCTTCAGAAACCATGACCACATTTCCTTTTTTTCCGGTTATAATTACAGATTCATGGGAATCTATAACTTCTTCCATAACTTTGAAAAAGTTATTTCGGGCAGTCGTAGAATTTATTACCGGCACCAGATGCACCTCCTTTTTTTCATTGTAATGTACATTATCGAGTACATCAAGTGCGAAATTGAGAGAAGTCCGGGTGAAGACATGGGGGAAACACGGGGACGGTTCCATCGTCTTCCCTTCGGTCCTTCGCTTCGCTGCGGAGACGCTCGAACCGTCCCCATTTCTAGCCCGTCTTCTGCAGTTCTTCGCTTTGTTGCGGGGACGTTCAAGGTTCTCTTGTCTCTTTCCCGTGTCTTCAGAGCTTTTCCTTGATTAA
The DNA here is from genome assembly GCA_018432955.1 of Syntrophomonadaceae bacterium. Lineage (GTDB taxonomy): Bacteria > Bacillota > Syntrophomonadia > Syntrophomonadales > Syntrophomonadaceae > SV3-B162. The sequence continues at coordinate 2,469 of JAHDSE010000044.1, read as the reverse complement.
TGACTTATTTTTTCTCTTTTATTTAAATATATGATATCACCGGTGGTAGTGGTTTCTTCGTGGATGGCTGCTGCTCCCTGGTATTCGGGGACCAGGTTCAGGATTATTTTCATTATTTCTTTGCGGTCGGACTGGGCTTTGTTTACGATGGTTGCTATGGAATCATTAATTCCGGCATAGTTGACATCCAGTTCTTTTTTGGATATGAAAATCCTTTCGTTTCTGGTGGCAGCCATTTCTTCCTGGCCGGTGAAGAGTTCTTCAAATAATTTTTCACCGGGTCTGATTCCGGTATAGCTAATGGCTATGTCTTTATCGGGTTCATGACCAGAGAGTTTTATCAGGTCACGGGCCAGGTCGTCTATTTTAACCGGCTTGCCCATATCCAGCACGAATATTTCCCCGCCTGTGGCCATGGCTCCGGCCTGGATTACGAGTTGTACGGCTTCAGGTATGGTCATGAAATAGCGTTTCATTTCCGGGTCGGTTACTGTCAGGGGGCCGCCTTTTTCAATTTGTTTTATAAAGGTAGGTATGACACTGCCGCGGCTGCCCAGGACATTGCCAAAACGAACAGCGGCAAAGCTGGTTCTGCTGCCGCGGTTAATGTCTTTTATGATGAGTTCGGCAATGCGCTTGCTGGCGCCCATAACACTGGTAGGATTGACGGCTTTGTCGGTGGAAATAAATATGAAGGATTGACTTCCGTAGCGGTCGGCCATTTGCGCAATATTACGGGTACCGAGAACATTATTATTAATGGCTTCTTCCGGGTGACGCTCCATCATGGGTACGTGTTTAAAGGCTGCGGCGTGGAATATTACTTCCGGGCAATGCAGCCTGAAAACTTTTTCGAGTTTGTCCCGGTTCCTGACATCGACGAGTTCGGGATAGATTTGAACACCGGAATTCGCAGCCGTGAGTTCCATTTCTATGTCAAAGAGGTTATTTTCACAGCAATCGAGCAAAATCAGTTTGCGGGGATGGAACTGCATAATCTGGCGGCAAAGTTCTGAACCTATGGAGCCGCCGGCGCCGCTTACCAGCACAGTTTTGTCACTAATAGAGCCTGCTATTTGTGTAAGATCGGTTTTTACCGGTTCCCTTCGCAGGAGGTCTTCCATCTGTACATCCCGGACATTGGCTATCAGGCTGCTGGTGCTCTGATAGATTCCAGGAAGTATCTTTACCCTGGCCTTTGTTTGTTTGCATATATCCACTATTTCACGGATAGTATCACCTGATACCGATGGCATGGCAATGATTATTTCTTCAATCTCTTGCTCTTTTACCAGTTCGGGGATTTTTTTGCTGGAACCCAGCACTGGAACCCCGCCCAGAATCATTTTTTGTTTGGAGAAATCATCGTCGACAAAACCTATAGCCTTTAGGTTCAGGCGGGGATTGTTATGTATCTCCCGGGCCAGCATAGCACCGGCATCACCGGCACCTACTATAAGGATTTTTTTATGCTTTTCTGATTCAGCTCTGGAATTGAGCCCTATCCATAGACGCCAGCTAATACGCGAGGCACCGATAAAGGCATTAATCATCATCCAGGAGCCTATGTAGACACTGCGGGGCAAATGTGGCAGGGGGATGAGATAAATCAAGAGGACTATTACAGCCATGCTGTAGCTGACGGCGCGAAGTATAGCCAGCATTTCGCCGATGCTGGCATACTGCCAGATGCGGCTGTAGATTTTCAGACCGATAAGGAAAAAGAGCGTAATGCTGGTGATTACGGGGATAATGGCTATGAAGTTTGTTATGTATTGGGGGGGGATTTGGGCTTCGAAGCGAAGCAATAGGGTTAAGTAGACGGCTAAATTTATGAGCACAGCATCAATTAGCATGAGAAATATGTATCTGATTTTATTTTGCATAGCGTTATCACCTGGCTTCTTGTTTTTTTCTGACACGGAATTACACGGATTTAACGGATTTTCACGGATTTTTTTCTTTTTATTTTTTATTAGGGGTTAGGATCTTTCGTTTTATTTTGAGTTTGTTGCCAAAGTTTATTAGTAAACCTAGTTTCATTCCGGTAGCTTTTAAATAATTTACTAGCTGGTTCTCATGTACTGTTGCCAGCTCATTCACTGCTTTCAGCTCTATAATTATTTTGTCTTCTACCAACAGGTCGGCAATATAATCACCTATGAGAATGCCTTTATAATGCACATCAATTTTCTCTTGCTGGCTTACTCTTAATCCTTCTTCTTCCAGTTCAATCCTTAAGGCATTCTCATATATTTTTTCAAGAAAACCTGAGCCCAACTCATTATAAACACGGTATGCACATCCAATAATTTTCTCAGTTAAATCCTCAACTTTCGTAGTAGAAATTACTGAACAACCTCTGGATATATAGGGGCTGTGCAGCAATCCAGAACATAACTTGACATGAAACAATTTCAGCTAGTTCTTTGGGAACATAATCAAGCAGTATCATGCAGTAATACATTA
>JAHDSE010000099.1 GCA_018432955.1 Syntrophomonadaceae bacterium | reverse complement strand
GGGCGATTATGGGCGGCTCAGGCAAATGTTAATGATTTTTGTAGATAATGCGGTAAAATTTTCACCTGAAAATGGTATCGTTGAGCTAAATCTCGAAAATGGAATTACATCTATAATTGATAAGGGAACTGGAATATGTGAAGAGGACTTACCTTATATCTTCACTCGTTTTTATAAATCATCCTCTGAGCAGAATAAAAGCGGCAGCGGTTTAGGCCTGGCTATTGCGAAACAGATTGCTGAGCGGCATGAAATAAAAATTAATGTTGAAAGTGAGCCATATGTAAAAACTGCATTTAGATTGGAGTTTAATATATGAGGATTTTGCATAATTAGTTTTTTCGTATGATCAGGCAGGTATTTTAGTACTGTCAGCCTGAGGCAAAGCCGAAGGATCTTGAGATTCCCCCAAAGGGACTACTGTTGTAAGCGGACGCTTACTATGATGTTCGCTTTGATCACGATTAAGGCAGCTTAGCTAACACTTTAGAATTATCATCTTGGATTGTTAAATTATGCAAAACTCTAAATTAGATCTATTACTGCAACAGTACAACGGGAAATACATATCAGTTTTTCTTCTTCATCAAAAATGCGGATGTCCCAGATAATAGTACTACGGCCAACATGAACCGGCACTCCTACAGCGGTAACCGTTCCTTCCCCTTTGCTGCGTATATGATTGGCATTAATCTCCAGGCCGACTGCCCTCTGTTTCTGCCTGTCAAGAAAAAGATAACTCCCTGCAGAAGCCACAGTCTCAGCTATAACAACTGATACCCCTCCATGCATTACACCGAATGGCTGATGAGTCTTAGCTGTCACCGGCATAGTAGCTACTACTTTCTCTTTAGTGAATTCGGTTATTTCAATACCCAATGTCCCCATCACCGTATTACTGAAATCAAAACCTCTGAAATCCAATTTTGCACCCTCCCTTTAAAATTTTGCTTTTATTAAGATAGCGGGAAGCAGTTGATTTGTCAAAACATTCTGTTACCATCTCAGCCAGGCCAGTAAGCGTCTGCTCATATATCTCGTTTTGAAAAGCATTAATAATGCCAGTTTTTTGCCCGTCTGCAATTCCCGCCAGAGCCTGATGAGGAAAAGAATTGCCACTGCGGCAGACATTAGTTCGGAGATTGAAAAAGCCAGCCATACACCATTTATACTAAAATAGGCAGGTAGTATAAGCAATAACGGCAGAAAAAAGCCAAGCTGACGAAGCAGTGAAAGACACATGGCTGTAGTGCCTTTGCCAAGTGCCTGAAAAACAGTATAGAGTATTAAGAGAGGTCCCATAAGAGGCATACATATGGTTGCCAATCTCATACACCTGCTTGCCAGAAGCGTTAGAGATGGATCATCAGAAAAGAAATCGATTATCCATAGTGGATAGTATTGCATAATTAACCAGGCCCCTCCCATGAAAAACAAGGATAATATGGAAGCCTTGATAATGGTCTCTTTTACCCTGTCCAGATTACCCGCGCCATAAGCAAAGGCAGCAATAGGCATAGCTCCTTGACTGATTCCATAAACAGGCATATATGCCAGAGAGCGAACCCTCAGAAATATTCCCAGAGCCGCTATCGAAGCATAACTATGGTCAGCAAGCACTCTATTTATGTACAACATTATTACAACACCGGTTATTTCCATAATCATTGTTGGCAAACCAACTTTATATATTTCTATGATTACCTTTAAGCTTGGTTTGAAATTTCTCCAGGACCAGCTTAAAAAAGCCTGCCTTTTACATACTATCCCAATAATCAAAAACGTGCTCAGGATCTGGGCAAGAACGCTGGCAACAGCAGCCCCATCCAAGCCCATTCCTTTTACAAAGCCCAGACCAAATATAAATACCGGGTCCAGTACTACATTAAAAATAATAGCCAGTAAAGCTGCAAACACAGGCAAAAATGTATTTCCTTCTCCCTGTATAATACTGCCCAGCAATATCGGAATAAAGGTAAAAACACAGGCGATCAGGATAATCTGCAAATAGGATTTACTCAATAAAAATATCTCCGGTGGACAAGAAAAAAAAATGAGCAGATCGTCTATATAGCTCATTCCTACAAAGAAAAATAATACTCCATAGATTAAACCTGCAATTACTCCATGCCAGGCAGTATTATCTGCCATATTCACTTCTCCTTGTCCCAGGCTCCTGGCTATGAAAGAAGTTAAGCCAACACCTGTAGCAGCGGCTACAGAAGTAATTAGAATTTGTATCGGCATACTTATTGTGATAGCTGCCAGTGCTTTGGAGCCCAGTCTGGCCACATAAAAGGTATCTACCAGACTAAAAAGTGAATACACTATCATTCCTGCCATAACCGGGAATGATAGTTTTACGATAAGAAAGCCCACACTATTGTTGAGCATTTCATTTTCTTTAATAAAATCGCCCCCTCCATTCATAAACTATGAGTGAAAGAAGCGTAATAGTATTTCATAATTGAGTTTAATAATTAATATCTTCTTCGCTATCCGCACTTGCCAGCTTAAGCCTGATTTCATTCAAGGATTCATGCATTTTGAATAATACAATTAATAATTCGCAATATATCCTCGTAGTGAGTGGCCCCAGAACTAAAATCAGCAGACCCGAGAAAACTTCTGCACCACTGCCATAATAAGAGTTGGCGCCCTTAAGGATTAAAGCCAGCCCTGCTATTACCGATACTATAACCCCTATCCAGAAGACAATTTTAATTATCATAGGCGTTATCATTTGGTCAAAACTGCTTATTTCTTTAAACACATTTTCCACCTCCTCCCCCAAACTCCTGTATTATAACTGTTTACTAATGATGTTGTTTTCCCCTCTTTTTCACTGATAAAAGATAATCCTTAGAAATTATAACTATGAAAAGACGATGAAATTATGTTTAATATAGTAAGAAGCTAAAGTAATTATCAAGCATTCTGGATATTATAATCGAAACGCGCATATAGAATGCTCTCACTTTTTCGGTGATTGGAAAGGAGACAGCCTGGATGTCAATTCTAATAAAAAACGGTACCCTGGTGACCATGAATCCCCAGCGGGATATCCTGCAAGCAGACTTATTAATAGAAGGTAATCGCATTCAAAAAATCGGCAAAAATATCATGTCAGAATCAGCCACAGTTATTGATGCCAGTGGAAAGCTTGTAATCCCCGGCTTGATCCAGAGCCATATTCACCTTTGCCAGGTTCTGTTCCGGGGCCTGGCTGATGACCTGGAACTCCTGGACTGGCTCAGGCTTCGTATCTGGCCGCTTGAAGGGGCTCATGATGAAGAATCTCTTTTCTATTCGTCACTGCTGGGTTGTGCCGAATTATTGCGGGGGGGGACTACTTCCATAATAGATATGGGCACAGTCCATCATACAGAGTCCATTTTTGAGGCAGTAAAGCGGGCCGGTATTCGCTACCTGGGAGGAAAGTGCATGATGGACTACGGAGCAGAAGTACCTGCCAGTCTGATGGATAATACCGACAATGCTCTGAGTGAAAGTCTCGACCTTCTCTCCAGGTGGGACGGGAAAGAAGACAACCGCATCCACTATGCATTCTGCCCGCGTTTTGCCGTGTCGTGCTCTGAGGAACTTTTGCAGGAAATACAGAGACTGTCCTGCGAATACCATATACCTGTCCACACCCATGCTTCAGAAAATCTCGGAGAAGTAGCTCTGATAGAAAAAGAACGCGGCATGCGTAATGTGCTCTACCTCAATGAACTGGGACTTTGCAATGAAAACTTGATCCTGGCCCATTGCATTCATATAGATGACGAGGAAAAAAAAGTGCTGGCAGAAAGCAGGACCAATATAGTTCACTGCCCCAGCGCCAATTTGAAGCTGGCCTCGGGTATTGCTCCCATACCCCAGCTCTTGGAGCAGGGGGCCAGGGTTTCCCTGGGAGCAGATGGTGCCCCCTGCAACAATAACCTTAATATTTTCATGGAAATGCGCCTCGCTGCCCTTATTCACAAGCCTTTTAACGGTCCTTTAAGCATGCCCGCCGAACAGGTCTTTGAATTGGCTACCCTGGGAGGAGCCAGGGCTATAGGCCTGGAAAATGATATAGGCAGCCTGGAAACAGGCAAAAAGGCAGACGTGGTAATCGTAGACATCAAGAACTGGCACAGCCAGCCCAGCAGTGCCGCAAACGCCTATTCACACCTGGTCTATCAATCTCAGGCCAGTGATGTTGATGCTGCTATTGTTGACGGCAAAATATTGATGATGAATAGGAAAATCTCAAGTATAAATGAAGCGGAACTAAAATCTCAAGCAGAAAAATCACTCAAACGGGTCTTAAGCCGGATTGCATTCTAAAGCCTGTAATTGGGATGTTAAAATCTGATTCCACTGCAAAAGTTATAAATATCCATTGTCCTGCGCAGGATTGCATAATATCTATTATTATTGTTATCATGTAAATATATCTATAATACAGATCCAAATATTCAATCTGTCCTGAATCCTCAGCCACAAATCTACTTGCTGCTGCACCAATAACACACCTATAAACCATCGTCTGAAAAGCTCAGTTGCTACTCATTTTTCAATACTAAGCAGCTATGGTGTTTGGAAAAGTATTCAGAAATAACTCGGAAACATAATTTAATAAAGAAAGAGGGATTAATTATGCCGTTGTTATATTTTGAAGTATATTGCGCCAGGTGTGGTAAGGGTTTATGTAAACATACTACTGTTAATGAAAGAAGTGGAGTTAATATAGAAATTCAGCCTTGCCCTGAATGCTTAAAAGATGCTGAAAAAACCGGATTTGACAAAGGATATTTAAAAGCTTGTGAACTCATCAGGGGACAGACTAAAGATTAAAGTACGGAAAATCAGTAAACCCATACCGGGCGCACCCACAATAAAGGACTCCCTGAATTAATCAAGAAGTCCTTTTCAAAAAAATGTAAGGGAAGGAATAAGAATAAAGGTATCTTTATCCTGATCAATCAAATCAGCTTGGACTTTTGCAGCAATCTTCTGACAATCTCTGCAACCTCAGCCCTGGTAATATTGTCTTTTGGAGCGATCAGGTTTTCGTTCCTGCCGGAAATAATTCCTGTTTTTATGCAAGCAGCAATACTGTCTCTTGCATAATCCGCTGATTTCGCAGCATCATCAAACTCTGCAAGAAGCTTATCCTTTTCTCCACTTGCAAACTCTGCTTCCAATCCGGTAATTTTTAGTGTCCTTGCAATCATAGTCATGGCTTGTTCACGTGTTATCCTTTGATCAGGCCCAAATATTCTGTTTCCATACCCTGAGCTAATATCATATTCATTGGCAATAGAAACCGCATCGTAATAAAATTGTCCTTGTACAACATCATCAAATGAATCCGGGCCTGTTCCGGGCTGCATCAAGCCAAGCGCTCTGACTATAATCACTGCAAATTCCGCTCTTGTAATGTCTCTGTCGGGTTCAAACCTACCATCATCAACGCCACTCACCACCAATCTTGACGCCATATCGTTGACTGCCTCCCTGGCCCAATGCTTTTCCACATCACTGAAGGCTTTCGGGCTGGAGATAACTGCATAGGTGCTATTGGTTAAACTGTTGATTTTTGCATAATACCTGCCGTCTATAAGGGTGATAACCGTAGGTACATGGGAAAAAGTACCATCGGGATTGAGCACAATTCCGGTAGTTATCTGAGATGGGTCTACACCATCCGGGATAGCTATGGTTCTTTCAACATAGGCATTGAATCTTGAAACCGCTATGGTCTTATCGCCGCTGGTGCAGGATATTTCAAAATCAACCGGTTTTACCACCACCTGGTAGTTGTTTTTGTTTGCCGTATCTTCAACAAATTTCACTGTATCAGCCGAGGGCTCTGCTATCCTGACATTAACATTGATATCCTCTAGTTCTGCCTGGGAACCAATTCGTAAGCGAACATTATCGATGTTTATTTGAGACGCCGGAAGTGTATAAGTAACCTGTCCCGTTTTGATTTCAAGCACAGCTTCTTTATTTTCCATATTCTTGACGGTCTGACCGTTCAAGGTTCCATCTACAACATCCGCGCCGCTATTGACCAAAATGGTTAGAACTGTATTGTAGGCTTCCTGCTCCAGTCTTTCTTCTACTTTTTTATCATCCACAACAACGGTTGTTACGGTTTTATCGTCTTCCCGGGTGGTGGTTGCCGTAGCCGCTATTTCTGTCTTCCCGTTGACAAGGATATCAGCACCGTCGTTTGCTGGTTGGACAGGGGAAACAGGCACTGAAGGCATACTGCGTTCATCAGAGCCTCCGTCTGAGCCGCTGCTGGGAGGACTGTACGGAGTTACTGCATTGGAAGCTGCTGATGCCGGACCGTTCCCGGCAACATTTGCAGCTGTTACCGTAAAGGTATAGGCAGTCCCGTTTGACAGCCCGGTAACGGTAATGGTGATAGCGGCGCCTGTTGCCGTGATATTCCCCGGACTCGAAATCACCGTATATCCGGTTATGGCACTGCCACCGTTATCCGCCGGCGGGGTAAAGCTTACTGTAGCCTGACCGTTTCCGGCTGTCGCGGTTACATTGGTTGGCGCTCCCGGTACTGATGCCTGGGGTGTTGCACTTATCTCGTTTGAATATCCGCTGTCAACGCCCGCATTGGATGCTGTGACCGCAAAGTAATATGTAGTGCCGTTGATAAGACCTGTAACATCGCAGCTGCATACTGAGCCGCTTAAAGTATCTACAGGCGAAGTATACGCGCCGGAGTTCACGCTTGCATATACCTCGTATTCAATAGAGCCTTCCACCACACTCCAGGTCAAGCTCACCTGCCCGTCCCCGGCAAGGGCTGTTAGCAATATAGGTGCTCCCGGCGCTGGGACTTGTGGAGTTGAACTAACCTCATTGGAATTCACACTATCATATATCCCTATGCTTGCCCTGACAACAAAGAAATAGGTTGTTCCGTTGGCAAGACCTGTTGCATCGTAGCTATTTACTGAGCCAGCCACAGTTGCAAGCGCTGCACCGTACGAACCCGATGTAGTGCTTTGATATATTTCATAACCGGTTGCCCCCGGCACACTGCTCCAGCTTATATTTACATGAGTATCACCTGCCGCGGCTGATTGTATTGTCGGCGCAGGAGGTGCATTTACCGAAAAGCTTATGTCAAATCCTTGACTGACATCATGGTCCGCAGTTACTGTTACTACTGCGTTGTAATTTCCCGGTCCCAAATCATCATTTGGTTTTATGGTAAATGCGGCAGAGGTGGTTGTGCTGTTAAGCATTACCGCATCCAATACACCAAGGGTAAAATCACCTGAGCCGCTTCCGCTTAAGGCTGCCTCAAGGTCGGTTATATTCCCTGTGCCTATCCTCGTTACAGTCACCGCAACTGGTGTCACCGGAACATAACCCGCTGTGCGCGAAGTAAATGCGTAAATACCGGTTTCCGAAAGCGTTATTTCATATGTCGTTGCTGAACTCACCGTCAGGCTATCTGTTGTTGCCGTGTGGGCATTGCAGGTTAAGGTTATTGACTGACCGTTATGGACTGCTACCGCCATCCCTGTCCCGTGTTCGGGATTCGCTGTGATGCTGTTGGCTTCAAAGTCGGCCAGTGCCACGTCCAAGGTGGAGGTATCGTTATAGGTAAGGGTTGCAGCCAGTCCTGCAAGGTCGAGAGTTTCTCCTGCCGTGTAGGTCAGCTTGCTTGGCTGCGTCTTAACTGCAATGGCCGCTACCGATCGGGCCTCTGTCGCGGCAAAGGTCACTATAAAGGTCAGTTTGCTGCCTTCTGCATTGATAGTCCCGGCTTCTGCCGTTCCCACATCGACTGTGGGGGTCAGAACCTGAAACTTGTATCCAACTGCTGCCGTTAGCTCTATTACCGCTTGGTAGGTTGAGCCAGCCTTGAATTTACCTTCGTCCGTCAGGATGACTATTGAGCCATCACTGTTCTGCCAGGTGAGGTTTGTCACGGTATATGCGCCTGTTCCTTCCAGGCTGCCTACGCCTATCGGTGTCCCCCCCGCCGCTGGTGCTATTATCCCCGAAACGCTAGCTGCGTTGATAATTGGAGCTGCCGTATAATCCTGCTCAGTCTGGTCAGCCTGTACATTTGTGTATACCCTGCTTGCTGGACTGAAGGTGTAACCATCCTTGCTCGGTGTCACCGCGCCAGACCAGCTATATGGTACTTTAAAGCTGTAGGCTCCAGTTTCATCTGCCATGGCTGTTTTTGCTGTTCCGTCGTTATAGCTTAAAGCAGCCCCAGCCACACCTGCATTACCCGAGATGGTTTTGGCAGCTATTATGTCAATGTTCACAGTTTGAACATTTGAATAAATTCCGCTCGAATCACAAACCTTATATTGAAAAGAATCACTGCCCTCCTGGTTTATGCCAACAGTATATGTGAATTGATTATCTTCGGTAATCGCGGCCTCTCCCTTGTCACCCTGAGTTTCAATTGCGAATGTAAGGTTCCAATCAGTTCCATTTGTGCTTGTCCCATCAATATCTGATCCCACCAATTTACCGTTGAGTGTTGTTCCTGCGTTAACAGTCCACCCGTGTATATCTGAAGAAACCCAGTTAGAATCGGTTATATTAATTGCGGTTCCATTGTTGGTTCCTTTTGAATCTCCAACAGCAATTCCGCTGTTTTCATTTAGTTTATAGTAATAAATTAAATTATTATAATTGTTGTGTGTGCTGTCTATCTCCCTGTACATCCAAGCCTCAATTTGGTTTTTGTCCAATGCAGTGTTCCAATATTGTACTTCGTCCATGCGACCACTGAAGTATTGCGCTTCAGCAGTTATACCCACGCCGATACTGATATCAGCACTAGCCGGCGCTGGTGCATTATACCGTATGTCATCCAGTGTCATTTGACCATAATTAACATCTGCTTCGCCATTGATATAGGTTTGAACACTTTTTCCCGACTTCACCAGGGCCACATGAGTCCACTGGTTCATGGGGGCCTTCTTGACATTGGCAATGGATGTTGCATCCCCCCAGTTGAAGACACGCTGCCAGCCGGTGCCCAGTTTATTAAATTGATAGTACAGATACCCTTCATCGTCATTGTTTTTAATAAATCTCAAATCCAAACCCAACGACTCTGATGCGGTTCCATGTTGACGATACAAGGTTTGATAGGGCTCATTATTATTCGGACAAATCCACATGGATATAGTAAAATCTGTATTCCCCGCCAGCTTCGTTGAATCGTTATAAGGAACAATAATTTTACTCTTACCTGTATTCCCAGAAAAGCTTAGTGCATTGCTAAATCCCGCCACAGGTGCAGAAAAGGTGACAGTATAGGCCGGCGAATTCGAAGACGTGTCGCTGTCTAAATATGTTGTATCGTCCCTGATAGCGGTCACGGTGAAGGTATAGGAACCGGTTTCTGTAATAACAGAGGTAAAATCATAATTAGTATTCGTTATACCGGTTACCGGACTACCGCTGGCTGTACTGTCTTGGTAGAGCTGGACGGTATAGCTGGAAGCGTTTGCTACTGTGCCCCAGGTCGCTTGGGCAGGTGTTGTCACATCCCATGAAAGGTTTCCGGGGGTATCCAGCTTCGGAATCCACGAGTCTATTACAACTCCTGTGTTATCGGTCGCCAGCGAGTTACCGGCAAGATCAGTGATGGTTCCGTTTCCTCCTGCTGTATATGTGATCGTGACTCCCTTTGCTTCTGCCATGTTCATATCAGCCACGCTCAAAATCACCTGGCTGGAATCGGCACCCTGGGTCGTTCCCGAAACAGCAAAAGTCGTCGATGTTCCGGTCTCTGTTATTGTAAATCCGCCATCGTTCACATTTGTAAGGTTAAAGCAAGGTTCGTTCAGCATCACCGTGATCTGGGTGTCGCTGTTACGCTCCGCACTCAAAATCGTCGGTGCAGTCAGGTCCACCGTCAGACTTATGCTTTTGGTAACGTTTCCCAGGGACGCGGTCAGTGTAACGTTGCCTTCGCCTGCTGCGACAGCAAGTCCAGGCAGGAAGCTTATCATTATGCCAAGCACCACGGCCAGAATTAATACTTTTATTTTCATCTTACTCGTCCTCCTTATTAAACATGTTTTTTATTTCTACTCCGTTATCCTTCTGCCGTAGCCCAGCCTGGTGCATTCGAAAATAATGGCCGTCTTCAGTCCCGGGCCATACGGTAGAGATGTCGACATGCGGCAGTATGGACAGATTTTTGCATAGGAGATTTTAAACCCAGCGTCGTCTTTTGAACAGCATTTCCCCATGCATGGGAACATGTCCCCATTTACGCCACAGTTTTCATATAGTATTTGTCCATCTTTTCCCATCCACTTGTACCTCTCCTTCAGCATCCGTTTTAAGCTCAGGTGCGGGGACCCTGTTAAAGTTATTATAAAATACCAACCATTAACAAAACCGTTAACAAAATTGTACTTTTAGACTTTTATCATTAAATTTTCTCTCTTCTTGTGTCCATATAGGTTACAATATATAACAAATGGTCATTTACGAGGTATTTGTGTATGTTCAATGTACCAAGTGCAAGGATAACAGTTCCGAAACCCGCCACGGGAGAGATTATCCGCAGAAATCTGATCGATGCCGTCCTCAACAGTCCAAACAAGCTCGCCTATATCCATGCTGGAGCAGGTTTTGGCAAGACCACCCTTTTGTCGCAGATTGCCAATGCAGCCGTTAATGCCGCATGGCTTTCGCTTGATCGCGAAAACGATATTTTTACCTTTGTGGATTCGCTTAGTGAAGCAATAAAGCAAACTTTCCCAGAATTTGACTTTTCCACAGCGGAATATCTGCCCTTTTCTGAAAAAGACAATTTTATATCCATGCTTGCGGGCGTCTGGATATGCGGCATTGAAAACATTCCCCAGGATTTTGTGTTGTTCCTGGATGACGTACATACGATTGAAGAAACCGTTGTCAGAAATTTTATAGTCTACCTGTTCAGATATCCGCCTAAAAACGCCGTGATCTGCCTCGGCAGCAGGGTAGCCCCGTGGGACGACCTTATGCCCCTTCGGATAAGGGGCGAAATTACGGAACTGACTCAGAAGGAGCTGGCCTTTAGCAGGGAAGAAGCCGCCGATATCTTAAGCTTTGACGACCCTTCCCTTTACGCTTCCACGGAGGGATGGCCCCTTGCTATCGGCTCCTTCAAGGTATTGCTGGAGAACGGCATATCCATCAATGACATTCCTTCCTACGGCAGTGAGGCTTTGTACTCTTACCTTTTTCATGAATGCATCGGCAACCTGCCCGGTAATCTGGTGGATTTCCTTAAGAAATCCGCCTCTTTTGACGAGCTGGACCCGCAGATGCTGGATCATGTCCTGAACAGAAAAAATACCAGGCTCATACTGGAGAGCCTGGTATCCAGAAATATATTCACGATCAAAACCGGCGGCGGGTTTTACCGCTACCATTCTCTATTTCGGAGCAGTCTGCTGGAGGCCGGAGACAGATCCCAAAAACTTTTGCTTAAGCAGAAAGCGGCCTGGCATTATTATGATAAAAAGCAGTATCAATGGGCCGCGTGCTACGCCATGGATTCGAAGGATGACCAACTGCTGGAAAATATAATCCTGACATGTTACCGGGATTATATAAAAGCCGGCAATTACAACGATCTTCGGATATGGTTCCAGGCACTTGATAATGCGGCTGCCCAACCAAGTTCCGGAATTCTCGTGGCCAAGGGTGTATTTCTGTCCGTTGTGGGGAATTTTGTCCAGGCTAAAGCATGCCTGGACAAAGCGCTGCCTTTATTGAGCGGGAATGACAAAAGCCTATATTTTGAAGCCACGCTGCACAAGGCCAGGGTTTTGCGCAATTTTGTCTCCTTCGGGGAATCAAACCGGCTCTTAGAGGAACTGATTGCCGAACTTGACAGCCCGGCCTCCGAACTGGCTTATTCGCTTATCATTGAAAAGCTGTACAACCTGTGTTGGGATTCACAGATAAATGAAGCCTATTCCCTGGCCCGGCAAATGATAGAGATATGCTTAAATGCCGGCAATCTCAAGGTCATGAGGTGGTTCGAGAGGTATTTGTGTACCATACACTTTTTCGCAGGCAGAATGAAGGAGTCGGTTTATTATTATGAAAAATCCCTTGAGCTTCCCCAGGATGAACTGATACACTTGGGCATACACAGCACCGGCATCTACGCTGCCAAAGCTTATCAGATGTTGGGAGACAGAGACCGTTCTTTATTCGTATTGTCCGAGGAGCTTCAACGGCTCAGGAACACAGGAAACTATGAAGAAATGTGGGCAGGCTACCTGCTGGCGGCTGAAATCCACTATCAGAATACCTTCATTGACAGAATAAACGGCTTGAATGTTTCCTTTGAAATAGCTGCAAAATATTTTACCCTGGCGGACGAGTACGCACCTCTTTACCGGAAGACCGATTTTCAGCTGCATTGGGCTAAAATGCAGCGGCTCACCTACAGCCTCATCTTTACGAAATCCCCCAATAAAGACAGCTTGCAGGAAATCTTTGAAAACCTCGATAATGCGGGACCTTATTTAAAAAACCTGGTCCTTGCCCGACTCATGGGTTACTTTTCCGCCATTTCCGATTATCAGGGCGCGGTCAAATGCGCGAGCCTGTGCGTAGAAGCAGGAGAAGAGGCCGGTTTGCTGCTTCATCCCTCCCTGGCCTATGGAATACTTGCCAGGGCAGCAATAGCAACCCGGGATTTTGAAAATGCGCCCCGCTTGACAGGGCGTTATCTTAAGCTATGCTCCGACAATGGGCTCTATGAATATTTCAGGATGCGGAAGGCTTACGACCCGGTCCTTGAATTTGCTTATGACAACGAAATAGAACCTGAAATCACCAGACAGATGATGGAATTTGCCGGGTACAGCCCGAAGAAAGCTTATATTGAGACCTTAGGAGCTTTTGCCGTTTATCAGGACCAAGCCCGGCAAAAACCTTTAAAAATTAGAACCAAAAAGGCACGCGAGCTTTTAGCTTTTCTGCTTGATGCAGGTGAAGCAGGCATTACCAAAGAACAAATACATAATGCTATTTGGTGGGATTCAGATTCAAATAATATAAAAAACTTGATTGCAGTTAATCTGGCCCAACTAAAAAAAGACCTTGAATCTGCAGGAATATGTGAATCAGTCATCTGCCGGGAAAACCGCTATTTTATTTGCCGAGACCAAATCGAGTACGATATCGACCTTTTTGAAAGGACATATGAAGAATTTAAGTCCCGGAATACGGAGAAACTGGCAACAAAGCTTTTATCTCTGTATAAAGGAGAATACCTCTTCGGCTTTGAGGCACTCTGGGCCGCCTCTCAGAGGATTCGCTGCCGCAAAATTCATGATGAAGCCCAAATTTATTTACAGAACTGATCCAAGGCCCATGTCGGGCCCCATGCCGGGCCCCATGCCGGGCGCACCCACAATAAAGGACTCCCTGAATTAATAAAGAAGTCCTTTTCAAAAAAATGTAAGGGAAGGAATGAGAATAAAGGGTCCTGAGTCCTGCGGCCAATAGAATTTACACTATAATGCTTTTAAAATAACCAACCTCGTTCTGTAAGAAATCTTGTCCTATCTGACTCAGTTTCTTATAGAAAACATGATCAGTATATAGAGAAATTCTCTCGAAAAACTGGGCTGTCCATAAATTTAAATGCGAATCAATAAAATTTTTCTGCATATTTAAAATTGCGGCGAGTTTCATTTCATCATTACTTTTTCTGCACTCTTGTTCTTCTTCAATCAAATAGGACATAAATTCAAATTCAACCGCTATATGATCAGGAGCTAAATAGCTTTCTTCAACAAAATCCAAGCCGGCTTGCTGAAACAAGCGCTTAAGATCCATGACAATTGAAGGATGCATCAACAATGCTTGCTCATGCCTGTAATAAGACTCATATGGGGGTGCAAGCAAGGATTCATAGGCAGTGTTTATAAACAATCTCGTATATTCTATTTGCATCGATTCCAAAACGTTGTCTGCAGAACCTTGATCTGAATTTGAAAACAGCATATCCTCGTTTAACAACTCTTCGACGATCTCCCGTTCAGGATACGTAAAGGCGCTGGCCAGTATAAGATACATTCGCTTTCTTTCTTCTGTATATGCCAGGATTTTATCCGGCATAACATCAAGCTCCATTTCTATGATCCCCCTTACAAAACAATTTTGATTTAAGCTTTATACACCTTTACCATGATATCGCATTCAGCTGCATTACCACTGGGATCATTGGCTTTAATCATTTCCTGAGTACTTCTAAGTGGTAGAATATCCAACGTAATTCCCAAGGGTTTAAGTTGTTTGTTCAATGTGGAAATGCCTGAAGGAGGAAGATAATCCTCCAATCCCATTTTCTTGGCAATCCCCTGGTAAATCTCATCAACCGGCTTAACTTCATGAAGAGGTTTGACTACCGCCTGACGAGCTGTAATCTGGGGATTAGGCCCGATCAAACTTGGCTGCACAATTGCATTATCTTCCAGGAAAGTAGTTGCCGGCAAAACAATATCCGCCAACATTGCCATTTCATCAGGGATCATATTGATATTTACCAAAAACGGGATCTCTCTCAGAGCATTCTCTGCTTTTGGGGTATTTGAAAAAGAATACAGTCCTTGATAATACACAATCATACATTCTATTGGATATGGTTTTTTACTTAGTATTGCGTCAGGCAATGTCTGCATCATACCCCAGGACTTGGTACGACTGCTAAATGCCTTATTTTCAGAACCATCAAGTTTCTTTTTCATTTTAGGTGTTGGCTGACGTTTTTTAGATCTTACCGAACCCAATGACAAAGTGCGCCTGATTGTGAATCCACCCTCCACCTCGATGTTGCCTGTTATAGCCATCATAATCATATGCGTTTGTATAAGGCTAAAGCCCTGTCTTCTAATATTGTAAACGCCCCTCTTATTCATGGGAATAACGGCCGGCTTGGTAGTCGCAAATTCACGCGCAATTCGCACAATAGTCTCAGCAGGAACTTCACTTATTTTTTCCGCCCACTCGGGAGTGTAATCTTTCACAGCTTCAGCGATTTCATCGAATCCAGCAGTATATTTTTCTACATAATCTTTGTCATAGAGGTTTTCTTTAATAATTGTGTTCAGCATAGCCAGACTAAAAGCCAAGTCCCCAGCAGGTTTAATAGGAATCCATTCATCGGCCTTGGATGCGGTAGCAGTTAATCTGGGATCAACTATTACCGCTTTCGTTCCTTTACGTTCCATAAATTCCGCAAATCTTTGGGTATAAACATTTTTCCCCTCTCCGGGCTTATCATACCCAAATGCCAGCAGATATTTACTTTTGCTTAAAT